>JAUVDN010000080.1 GCA_030595325.1 Gammaproteobacteria bacterium
CGGAGGTCACAGAGGAAAGCCTTATTATTGTTAAACGCGCCTGCGGCGCGGTTAACAATAAAAAACCTCTGTGACCTCCGTGTCCTCTGTGGTGAAAATTCTTTTGATTTTATTTTTTTCTGGAGGTCAGCTAATGGCCAATAACAGTCAGTGACAGCTGCACTATTCTCCTTATGCAGACCAATACGGCGTTTCTATGCCCTCACCCAAATCAGCATCAACCAGCCTTCTTCTTACTTCCAGTAGACGCTCAATAAGTGCTGGCTCTGCTTTTTCATAAGCAGGCGCATCAGGGACCCGTTTGACGACCACGCCCAATAATTCAGTAATCGCATTACCGATAGAGTTCTGACTGATTGTTACAATCAGATCACCTTCATCATTTCTATAGATAAGCTGTTTGAATGCGGGTTGCCAGCGTATAGCATTGGCATATTTTGCATCAGTCACACATTGGTCTCTTACTTTTTTAGCCGAACTCATAAAGCAGTTGTTAAACAAAAGTATGCTTTCAATCTGGTCAGGAAAATATGAACCTTTTGGAACAGGAGCATTACGCGTTGAAACCTGAGTAAAGAATGCTCGATAAAAATCGATAAAGCCTTTAAGGATCTGATCGTATTCTTTCCAGAACTCGATATTTTTCAAGGCTTCAGCACCGCCACGAATCTTCCAGCTAGGCAATCCCTGCGGATAACCAGTCAATTCAATCTTCGAAGAGTCCTTACTGGTCTGCATTAAGATATTGAAATCTAAAGATGCAAAAAAATCACTATAAGCATCACGCATGTAGGACTGAAACAAACTATGTTGACCGCCATCGGTAAGATTCGGGTCACTCTCATCAGCAAATTTTGCATCACGTAAAATATTTTTATCAAAAACAATAAAGTGGTTATGCAACATCCTGATGCTTGGCACACCGGGTGATGTTAATGGCCAGGTAGCATCCAGACTAGCCTCACCGGCCAATACCAGTGCCTCATCAGGGTCTGGATAAGATTCAAGCATGTAATCAATAATAATCTGATTCATCCGATTCCAGCTTTTCTTCGTTCTTTCAGGCACTTGTGTGCGGCGTACTGGTCGTCCTAATGGATCTAAAATTGATTTTGATGTGTTGTAGATGATAGAAGTATCAAATTCGTTGCTATGTCCCAGAGCTTTACGATATAGCAGAAGATCTTCAGGATTTTTCAAAAGACCGTTGTTATTTTCAAGGTCATTTAAGTTTTCGGTACTATTAAAAAACTCGTTATTAGCCATACCTTCAGGAATATCCAGTGGTATAGGTCTAAATGGCGTTACAACTTCTCTTGGTCCTGATTGCATTACAGCATCCTCAAATAACGATTAACAAATTAGAATAGTGTTTTAACCCTAAAAGTAGGATACATCTACAATAAATTTTATATGGTGGCATTAGCAGACTAAATACAGCTGTATAATTAGCTGCACAAACCGCCACTAACAATACTATCAGAGCCACCAATTGAGCGTTGAACTATGTCTTTAAATCGCCGTGATTTTATCAAGCTTCTCACCATGGGTTGCATGACACCGACACTAGCAACGTTAGCTGGCTGTACACACCAACGATTTTATAATCCAGACCAGGATATTATTTTAGGCGGCGGACGCTTTAAACAGAATGATGAATTGAAGCACGTACTCGCTGTTATCAACCTGCAACAGAAAGATAAACATCTGGTCGACATGGATTTTCTCGCCCACGGCATCATCATTGACCCTAATGATAAAAGACGATTAATCGTATTTGAAAAGACAGGGACTAGTGCCGCTGAAATTGATTTAAACACGCACACAGTCAGCAATAAGATTGAAATCAGCAAAGAAAAGCAGTTCGACGGGCACGGCGTTTTCAATAAAACAGGTGATAAATTATTTTGCACTGAAACCTACATAAGCAGTCATAAAGGTAGTATCGCCATACGCGATAGCCACAGTTTTAAAGTGCTTGGCGAATTCCCTACTTATGGCGAAAACCCGCATGAATGCCAACTGGTCGATGATGGCGCAACAATAGTGGTTACCAATACGGGTAGTGAAAACGCAGGCAGCTCAGAACCGAGCATCACCTATATTGATATTCAGTCACAAAAACTTATCGAACAGGTAACACTTAACAATCAGCAGTTAAATACCGGTCACTTTGATATCGCTAAAGACGGCAGCTTAATCGTAGCCTCTGCCCCAAAAAAAGGCCTGGATAAAACCCATAGTGGTGGTGTCAGCATACGCGGTGGCAATCAAGAAATGCTGTCGATGACTCAACCGAAAGCTGTTATCGATCAAATGACTGGTGAAGCACTAAGCGTTATCGTAGACAACAAACACAATATTGCCGCAGTCACCCATCCTGATGGCAACATGGTGACATTCTGGTCTATTGATAAAAGAGAATTATTAAAAGCATTGAGCGTACCGAAACCACGTGGTCTGACATTATCACTCGATGGAAAATCATTTATCGTCAGCTACGATACTAATACCAGCATAGTTCTAGTAAACACAAAAAATCTCAATGCCAGAACCGACTCCATCATGCAGCCGACATATACCTCTGGCTCGCACATCTACAACTGGTCAAAGACTTTAACCGAGATTATGCCAGCAAATGTTTATACCTAAAAGGTAGTATTAAGTTGTAAGTAAAAACCACAACCTCTATCTTTTAACTATCTTCTTTATCATCCATCATAGATTTAAGATCTGCGAATGGATTAAATTTAGCACTTGGTGCCTTGGCACCACCCAATGCTATTCCCTTACTCGCCAATGCTTCTGTCTGCCGCTGATGCTCGTTATCATGGCAATACATACACAGTAGCTCCCAGTTACTGCCATCATAAGGGTTAAAGTCATGATCATGATTTTTATGATGAACCGTCAACTCCTGCAGATTAACTCGAGTAAACTCCCTGCTACAACGACCACATATCCAAGGATACAATTTTAATGCTTGCTCGCGGTATCCATGGCCGCGCTTCTCGCTATCACGCCGAGCTTTTGCTACAACATCGTCTAATTTTTGATTTGATTGTGACTTATTAGTTGCCATCGATATACCTACCGTATTTACTTTACACACTATTAATACTAACGTGCATTTAAACCAGTTTTAATTATAATAAAACAACACTCATTATATTTTATATCACTTGCTCACATGAAGATATTTCAACCGTTTGTATTTTTAATTATTTCACTGTCGCTGATTTCTGCCAGCATAAATTCATCAGCAAATGAAACGATAACAGTAAAAACCATCAGCATGAATCTGGCGCGGGACATCGCTAATGAGAGTATCAATATCTGTCGCAAAAACGGGTACCAGATAAGCGCTGTTGTTGTCGACCGTAATGGCCTGTTACAAGTTGCTCTTCGTGATGATCTAGCGCCTAGATTTACCTTACAGCTTGCCGAAGAAAAAGCCAACAGCGTTATTTTATCTGGCCTTAAATCTGGCGATCTCAGAAAAAATCGTGGTGATATACGACCTGAGCTCAATCACATGAATGGCATCATAATACTACGCGGTGCATTACCCATAGAAATAGCAGGATCACGAATTGGCGCCATCGGTGTAAGCGGTGCTCCCGGTGGTGACAAAGATGAGCTCTGTGCACAAAAAGCACTAGATTATTTCAGCGAGCGTATGGAGTTTGCTGAATGAAAATGACCCTTGGCATTACAATAATTAGCTTTACGACTATTTTTTTTACGACTATTCTCTTTACAACTGTTTTATTTACAGCTGCCAGCATTGCCGATACCAATAACGCCGTTTATAAATCGATAGATAAGCATGGAAATGTTACCTATTCTTCAACTCCTCCCCGCAATGCAAAAAATACGTCTGAAGTAAACATCGACGCTGCACCATCCGATGAACGCATTAAAGCAGCGCAGCAGAGACACGAGAGTAATTTAAACGCTGCAGAACTATATGATGAGAACCGAAAAGCTCATGACGAATTTTATGAGAAAGAAAAACGTCAGCAACAAAGTAATAAGTCAGAAGGAGAAATGCTGCCAAATAACTACGGTCAGGATTTTGGCTACCCTTACATACCGCGACGACGACCTGTTACAAGACCGCCCGCTTCAAGACCTCCAGCAAGCCGACCTGTCCAGCTCCCCACTATGCCACGACGATAACTCCCAACAGCCAATTAAATACCAAACTATCCAGTTAAAATCTGGCCGAAAGCAATAATGAGCTGGAGACAGCTGTAATGTCTACCGCACTGATAGCACCGTCTTCATAGTCACTTGAATCACGTATACCCACAATCAGGTCTAACGATACTGAGTCCCAGTTATAACCGATACCACCGCTTAACTGAAGGCCACTAAAACTTTCAGTATCAAAACCATCATCTAGCTTTTCTTTAAAAAGTCCGCCACCGACATATGCCTTAAAACCATGAGAAGCTAAACCTGTTCCCAGATAGGCCAGTAAATCATAACCACTACTATCAAGATTAGTAATATCATCTTCTTCCAAAGAAAAATAACTACCACGAATCAAGTATTGGTTGGATATAGCGTATCCGACTGTAATAGCAAAACCTGAAAACTCCAGGTCATCGACAAAAGCATTATCAAATGCAATGACACTGGCGTATGTACCTAACCCAACAGACAATGGCTTTTCTAGGCCATCATAATCATCAAACGCGGCAAATGCATTAAATGACATTGATAACGATATTGATAATGAGATGATTAACGAAATTAAACTGGACATAGCTTTCACGGTACGACTCCCTGTGACAGAAAAGTAAGAATTAATCTAGCAAACAAGCTAGATATTTTTCGAATAATACCATGAGCCGTAGAAATTTCAATTTGCAGTCAAATACTCGACAATTTTCTTTTCACACCAATATTTCGTGAAAAATGGGAATTTGCCAGCAACAAAACCAACATGACCACCATGAGTTGTCACTAAAAAATCAATATGACTATTTAATTCTTCACTGTCAGGCACGGTATCTTCAAACATAAATGGATCATCAGACGAGTGCACTACCCGTGTCGGAACAGTGATATTTTTCAGGTACTGCCGACTGCTGCACTTATCATAATATTCCTGCGCACCAGAAAAACCATGTAACGGCGCTGTCACCTGATCATCGTAATCCCAAAAACTTTTCAGCTGATTAACATCTACATTTAATGGTGATTCAATCTTGTTAAATTTTTCGATGTAGGTCTGCCTTAGAGACTTTAACAAATGCTCACGGTAAATTTTCGATACGCCTTTTTCAAGACGCTTTGCAGCATCATGCAATCTAAAAGGCACAGATATTGCAACAGCCTTTGATAATGGATTAGATTCACCGGTTTCACCCAGCCATTTCAACAGAACATTTGCCCCTAATGAATAGCCGACCGCTGCATAAGGATAACTTCCTGTTTTGTCTTTTATGTAGTTAGCGATAAAGTTCAAGTCACCTGTCTCTCCGGAATGATATGCTCTAGCCAGGCGATTAACACGACCACTACAACCACGGAAGTGCATCAGTACAGGTCGAAAACCTGAACATTCCAGCGCATGAATTACGCCATTAATATAGTGCGATGTAATCGAGCCCTCTAATCCATGCAGCACAAGCACGATTTTATCTGACGAGGATTGACTCCAGCAGAGATCCAGAAAGTCACCATCTTCCGTCTCTACCTGTTCCTCTAATAAATTCAGCTGATAACGTTTTTTAAAAAACACAGGCCACAACGTCTGCAGGTGCGGTGACCGTAACCACCAGGCCGGTTTAAAATCTGCCTGTTTCATTATTTCAGAGTCATTCTTTTAGAGACATTTTTAAGTGTCATGATAAGGGCGTTGAACGTATCTGGCTTACAAGCTTAGAAATTTCACTATCACTGGAAACTGAATTGCCTAGCAACAAATCCAGTAAAGCTTGATCCGGATAAGATAGCAACATGTCAAAAGACTGTATTTGTTTCTCATCTAATGAATCAACTTTTTTATCAACAAAGTTATTTAGTAATAAATCGAGCTCTAACATGCCACGGCGACATTGCCAGCGATAGTTGGTTTTGGTTTCTATTATTGATTTACTGTTCATTGTTTCTATTGCAATGATGTTTGAGAGTATTTAAGTTGTGGCAAATAAATTCCGGCCGCACCAGCAGCTTACAATGAACGAGTGACCATCTTGCTTTTAATTCGGCCAATAGCTTTAGTTGGGTTAAGACCTTTAGGGCAGACATTCACACAGTTCATAATGGTATGACACCTGAATAATTTAAAAGGCCCTTCAAGGTCGGCCAGTCTTTCTTCAAAAGCCTGGTCTCTGCTGTCCTCGATAAATCGTGAAGCCTGCAATAGTGCTGCAGGACCTAAAAACTTTTCTGGATTCCACCAGAACGATGGACATGATGTTGAGCAACACGCACATAAAACACATTCGTACAGACCATCAAGTTTTTCTCTTTGCTCCGGTGTCTGTGCGAGTTCAACTTCCGGCATTGGATCATTAACAATTAGATAAGGTTTTACCGCACGATATTGTTTATAAAATTGATCCATGTCGATAATCAAATCACGAATCACCGGTAATCCGGGCAGTGGTTTAATCTCTACTGGCTGCTTCAATGTGTCCAGCGATGTAATACAAGCCAGACCATTTACGCCATTAATATTCATACCATCGGAACCGCAGACACCTTCCCCGCATGAACGCCTAAAACTAAGGCTTTCATCCTGCTCGTCTTTAATACGAAGCAATGCCGCCAGTAACATTGTGCCTGGCTCCACACCTTCCAGTTCATACTGCTGAACAAAAGGTTTAGTATCAGTTTCCGGATTGTAACGATAGATTTTAAATTTCATGACATCAATCCTTCTTAATACACACGCGGCCTAATATACACGTGGCTTAGGCGGGAAACTTTCAACGGACAATGGTTTTGTTCGTACCGGTTTATAATCCAGACCATTTTCAAAAGAATATAAACTGTGCCGCATCCATGATTTGTCATCACGATCTGGAAAATCTATTCGTGAGTGTGCACCACGACTCTCTTCACGCGCGAGAGCTGAATGTATCGTTGCCAATGCACAGGCCATCAAATTCTCTAGTTCAAAAGCTTCAACTTTAGCTGTATTGAAAGTATAACTCTGATCATCGATCTTTACATTTTTCATCCTGTCACAGAGCTGCTCAACTTTATCAACACCTTCTATTAGAAACTGTTTATCCCTGAACACACTGCAATGATCTTCCATCACCTGTTTTAATTCTTTACGTAGTACCGCAACCGTTTCTTTTACTTCGTCGCCACCAGGCGATGGTTCACTGTTCAGATCAAAACGTTTTGCTCTTTGTACAGCATTACTCACAATGTCTTCATCGATAACTTTATGATATTTATTTTCCTTGAGATATTCGATGATGTGATTTGCCGCAGCTCGACCAAACACCAAGATATCCAACAGTGAATTACCGCCCAGGCGATTACCGCCATGCACCGAAACACAAGCGCACTCGCCTGCAGCATACAAACCTGCCACCGGTTCTTCTGGTGTATCTTTAACGGGAACAACCACCTGACCATAGCGATTCGTGGGAATGCCCCCCATTGTGTAGTGTGCTGTAGGAAATACCGGAATGGGCGATTCAGCAGGGTCGAGACCTAAAAAGGTTATGCAGGTCTGGCGTATACCTGGCAGACGCTTCTGGATAACATCTTCACCAAGATGGTCCAATTTAAGCAAGACATGGTCTTTCTTTGGTCCACAACCACGCCCTTCTTTTATTTCTATTGATATAGCACGACTTACCACATCACGGCTGGCGAGATCCTTTGCTTTTGGTGCATAACGTTCCATCAGACGCTCACCGTCACCATTAACAAGGTAACCTCCTTCACCACGAGCACCCTCAGTAATCAGCATGCCTCTGCCTGCGATGCCCGTCGGGTGAAACTGGAAAAATTCCATATCCTGCAATGGTATGCCAGCTCGCATCGCCATACCCAGACCATCACCCGTATTAATCAAGGCATTAGTCGTGGTCTTGAATAACTGGCCGGCGCCGCCTGTCGCTATCAGTGTCGTCTTGGCTTCAATGATGACTATCTGGCCATCATGAATATTGAATACCAATGCACCCAATACCCGCCCTTCACCATCTTTCAATAAATCAACAGCGAAGTATTCGTCAAAAAAATGTGTCTTCGCCCGTATATTCTGTTGATACAAACTATGCAGAATTGCATGACCGGTACGATCAGCAGCAGCACAGGTACGCGCCGCCTGATCGCCACCAAAGTTTTGACTCTGACCGCCAAATGCACGCTGATATATTTTGCCGTTATCCAGACGTGAAAAAGGCACACCAAAATGCTCTAGCTCATAAACCGCTTTTGGTGCAGCCCTGCACATATATTCAATCGCATCCTGGTCACCGAGATAATCGCTACCCTTAACCGTATCAAACATATGCCAATGCCAGTTATCAGGTAGCACATTAGCCAAAGCCGCATTCATACCACCCTGTGCAGCAACAGTATGAGAACGTGTTGGAAATACTTTTGATACCACAGCTACACTTAAATCAGCTTCAGCTAATTGCAATGACGCACGCAGGCCACCGCCGCCGGCACCGATAATTAATGTATCAAACTGTCTTCTTTCGATAGAACTCATTGTGTAACAATCCTAATTAACAACAGACAATAAAAGTATTCTAAATATCCACAGACCACTACCAATCAACGCACCCATTAACATCGCTAGAATAAAGATGCGCAACATAATGTTGTGCACATAATCCAGAATCACATCCCGCATACCGATCCAGGCATGAAATAATAAGGCAATAACGAAGATACCGACGACAGTAGTATTAAAGGGATTGTATAACCAATTTTTCCATGGTTCATATGCGATTACATCTGCACTAAAAAAACAGTATGTGGCATACACAATAAATAAAACAATATAGATTGCACTGACACGCTGTATCACCCATGGTCGCAGACCTTCTAATACATATAAGCTCATGAGCTAACCCCGCAGATAATGGCTAGCAGTGTTAGCACCTCTGCGATCAATACAGCCCAGGCACCAAGTCGCGCGCTCGATTTTTCGACACCAATTTCAGCATCGATAAGTAAAAATCTGATGCCGGCAAAAAAATGATGCGCAATCGACCAGAGCAGAAGAATCTGCACGATTAACATCATGGGTTGATTGAGGATTTGCTGCGCCTTGGCAAAGGACTGCTCTGATTGAATCGACAGGTCAAGTAAATAGACCGCAAACGGTAAAGCAAGGAAAAGTAATACACCAGTAATACGGTGAGCAAAAGATACGATACCAGCGAGAGGTAAACGAATTTTTAATAGATTAAGATATACCGGTCTGTTATCAGCCATTAGTCCACCAGCAATCGGTTAGTCTGCTTTCATCCATAGTATTCAGTCACCGTAAGTACCAAGACAGGACTTATAATTTATTATTGTTTTTATATGATTTTAGAACAGATATCAGTTATTTCGATTACTTCATGGTTAAGAATAATTGATATCGTGTGTATGATTCAATTTGAAGCAAAAACGCAAGGTTGTCAAGAAAACAACCCTGCTTACAGCAGCCAGAAATGCCAGCTTTAAAAAACACCACCAATCATTAAAACCAGACGTTTTTTTACTGGCTCTTTGTCATCATAGGAAACACCGTATCGAGCAAACTCTGCACGTAAACAGCTGACATTGTTAGAGTGACACAAGCCTTTATGCTCTACTATCTCAATGGTATTAGATAAGCGTACTGCGTATTCAGTCACCTCAATATCAGACATCTGCTGTACAGAAGGCGACGCCGCTACTCGCATCGAGGACAGCAATAAGCCTGTAATTAGCACCATACTTTGGGGAATACGTTTCATAAACACCTCTATAATTATTTCTTACAATAATTCTAGACAGTTACCCCACTCTTACTTGACGATTCACGCCTGAAAATTACCCAAATACGACAACTAATTACTATTATTATCAACAGCTAAGAACAATAAAATATAGTTTCTGATAGAAAACATCTATCCTTCATCAGGGCTATACCCACACGAAATCTATAATGATTTATCAATCAAAACTGTCTAATATCAACCTAATTAATCTATCTAACTAAACTCACAAGAACGTAAAAATGAATAGCGACTGGAAAAACTACCTGCTTTCGAAGGGTGCTCAATTAAGCGAGCATGATGAGATACAATTCAAAGAAGAAAAAACAAGCAATAATGAATCAGAATGCCAGAATATAATCTGCGACCTCTCACATTTCAGCACCCTTGTTATCGCCGGCGATGATGCCGCTAATTTTATGCAGGGTCAGTTTACTAACGACGTATTACTGGTAAGCGAAGATAAAAGCCAGATTAATGCCTTCTGCAATAAAAAAGGCCGCATGATTGCAAATTTTCGTTTATTTAAAAACAAGCAAAACTATTTTCTTACTGTCAAAAGTGATCTGGTCGATAAAAGCATTGAACACTTACAGGATTACATTGTAAGGTCACATGTTGCCATTCAGGATATCAGTGAACAGCTAATACACATCGGCATCAGTGGCGATAGCTGTGCTGAATTACTCTCCCCTTTTATTTCAGACATAAAGCAAGAAATAGACAGTATTTCCAGCAATGAAGATTATATCGTTCTCTGCGTACCGGGATTAAAACCCCGATACGAGATATTCTGTTCTCCCGAACATGCAGAAACGTTATGGGAAAGTATCAGTACGCAAGCCTCTGTCGTCAATTCAAGTAGCTGGAATTATTTAAACATACAGTCAGGATTACCCTTTATCGATGCCAGCACCAGTGAAGAATTTGTACCACAGATGGCAAATATGGAATTAATCAATGGCGTAAGCTTTACCAAAGGTTGTTTTACCGGTCAGGAGATAGTCGCTCGTATGCACTATCTGGGCAAACTTAAAAAACGTTGTTACAAAATAAATATAGCAACAGAAAGTAAACCGGAAAATGGCGACAAATTATTCGCAGAAAATGCGAGAGCAGGACAAAACACCGGCATGATTATTCAGGTAGAAAGGAATCCAGAAGCGGGTTTTGACGCACTCGCTGTCATACAAACTGCAGATATTGAGTCTGCTTTATTTCTGAACGATGCCACTGGAGCCGCTGTTATAGTGAAAGAGCTTCCTTATAGTATAGAAGTATCTGAAGAATAAGCCTGCACCT
>JAUVDN010000049.1 GCA_030595325.1 Gammaproteobacteria bacterium
GGTGCGCTTATGCCCATGGATGGGAGGTATTGCGCAAAGAGCCAGGGAAGGCGGTGCGCTTATGCCCATGGATGGGAGGTATTGCGCAAAGAGCCAGGGAGGGCGGTGCGCTTATGCCCATGGATGGGAGGTATTGCGCAAAGAGCCAGGGAAGGCGGTGCGCTTATGCCCATGGATGGGAGGTATTGCGCAAAGAGCCAGGGAGGGCGTGTGGCGATGTAAGTGCTAAGGGCACCTCGGTTAATTGCTTGTGACCTTTATATTTAAGAAAGTTTTTTCAGACAAATTGATAGAAGTCATATTGTTGGTGTTTCATCGAGTGAGGATAAAAATGTGGGCTGACCTTGCAACTAATTTAATGTAGTATTTGTCCAATTTTAAAAGACCCTGTTCATGATAGGCGTGGAGCAAAGCAGTTTTTATGGATGTTCTGACTATTAAAGCTCGAATAATAAAAAATCAGTTATTTAAGGCAGCACTGCTAAGCTTGCTCGTGCTCAGCGTTACGGCATGTAGTCTTGCTGACGCTAAAAGAGAATTTGCTGAGGATTTATCTGCAACCATATTGGAATTTGATGATCCTGAGACCATTAAAAAAGGTGTGCCAACCTATCTTATCTTGCTCAGTACCATGATCAAGGGAGATCCAGAAAATGCTGAACTACTGGAAGCGGGCGCTCAGCTATATGGAGCATACGCATCGAGTTTCACTGATACAGCCGACAGTAAAAAAGCATTGGCTAATAGAGCATATGATTACGCAAGCCGCGCCATGTGTATACGCGATGAACGTTTTTGTGACGTTAAAAAGATTTCGTATTTTGATTTTAAAAAGCTTTTAGCTTCTATTGATCAACCTCAGGCAGAACCCCTGTTCATTTTTGTTAGTAGTTGGGCGGGTGCAATAGATGCCAATAGTTCTGACTGGAACGCTGTTGCTGAGTTACCAAAAGTGAAAGCCGGAATTCAATGTGTCATTGATACGGATGAGATGGTAAGTAATGGAAATGCGCACCTCTACATGGCGGTCATGGAATCATTGTTGCCCCCAGCGTTGGGTGGTAAGCCAGAACTGGCAAAAATGCATTTTGATCGCGCAATCGAACTTTCCAACGGTAAAAACCTGATGGTGAAAGTTTTATATGCAGAAAAGTATGCACGTATGTTGTTCGATAGAGAATTACATGACGTATTATTAAAGCAGGTATTAGACGCTGATGTGGGTTCGAAGGACTTAGTACTAATTAATACACTCGCTAAACATAAAGCAGCTGAATTATTGTCAAATGCAGACGATTACTTCTAAGGGGAGTATGGTTCGCAGATGAACAATGTGCTGAAATCATTACTGAGAATTTTCAGCATAGCCTCTATCCATTAAGATGAAAAGTTAACAATGAATAAATTTATTAAAACCATAGCCATTTTTTTGACAGCATCTCTATTGAGTGTCAGCTCTCCTGTTGTTTTGGCTAAAACGATAAAGATAGCAACGTTTTCTCCTGAAGGTACGTTCTGGATGAAGCATATGCGTGTGGGCGCAAAAGAAATAAAAGAGAAAACACAGGGGCGTGTAAAGTTTAAATTCTATCCTGGCGGGGTGATGGGTAATGACGATAACGTACTGAGAAAGATACGTATCGGTCAGTTGCACGGCGCTTCGGTAACCGTAGGTACACTTTCTCATACCACACCTGATGTAACACTTTATGGCCTTCCATATTTGTTTTCCAGTCTCGATGATGCGGTAGAAGTAAGAAAAGTTACTGATCCTATGTTGAATAAAGAGATTGAAAAAAATGGTTTTGTTAATTTCGGATTTGCTCAGGGTGGATTCAGCTACCTGATGTCAAATAAACCGATACGCAGTCTGGACGATTTGAGAGAAAGAAAATCGTGGATTCCAGAAAAAAGTGAGGTCGGTTTATCTATTTATCGTTATATAGGAGTCACTCCAATATCGCTCCCATTATCTGATGTGTTGACAGGCTTGCAGACTGGTTTGATTGATACCATCGTTACTTCTCCTATCGGTGCTCTTGCATTGCAGTGGCATACGCATGTTCAGTATGTTACCGATCAGCCGATAAGTTATTTAGCAGCGATGCTGATCATTGATAAGAAGACATTTAAGAAGTTAAGCGAGACAGATCAAAAAATTGTTCGTGATGTGATGGAGAATGTCTATAGAAGAATTGATGAAAAAAATAAAGAGGACAATATTGCTGCACGTAAGGCGCTGATCAATCAGGGGGTAGAATTTATTACTCTGACTGAAAAAGATAAAAAAGAGTGGGAAAAAATTGATGATTTTGTCATTAATGAAATGCTTGATAAATATAACTATAATAAAAGTCTGTATCAAGCGGTGACCATAAATAAAAAAGATGCACCAGTATTTCATTGAGCAAAATATTGATGATTTTATTTCAGTCAGTGCGGCCAATATAATTGTATCCGTCTATGGATGTTCATCACAATAAAGTTATAAAATTAATTAATGCATTTGAAGACGGCCTTCTTGTATTAATTCTATCCAGCATGATTGTGCTGGCAGTGTATCAAATAATATCGAGAAACCTATTCAGTGAAGGCGTTATCTGGATTGACCCGCTGTTAAGAACTTTGGTGTTGTGGGTTGGACTCTCCGGCGCAGTTGTTGCTACACGCACAGATAATCATATCCGAATCGATATTTTTGCAAAATACTTTCCGCCACACATACTGAAATATGTACAGCGCATTGCTTATCTATTTGCTTTGTCTGTCTGCCTTATTATTGCCTGGCACGCTACACGCTTTGTTTTGAGTGAGTACGAATTTGGTACTGTCGCATTTTCTGGTATTCCCGCCTGGTTAACGGCTTTAATTATTCCGATCAGCTTTTCACTGATAGCTATGCGTTATGCGTTATTGTTTATATCGCCTTATCAGCGAAAAATAGTACAGGATGCTGAAAACTAACCATGTTTGCTGCACTCGTACTAATGCTACTGGTCATCTTAGGTGCACCCTTGTTCACTATCATTGCGACCAGTGCACTAATTGGATTTTCCGGAGAGGATATCGACCTGTCCGTCATTGCGATTGAAATTTACCGGATCGTTGATACGCCTGTTCTGCTTGCCATACCATTATTTACCTTTGCAGGTTATGTTCTGGGTGAGAGTAAAGCCTCTGAGCGTCTGGTTCGCCTCACCGATGCCTTGCTCGGCTGGATGCCCGGTGGTCTTGCAGTGGTTTCCCTATTTGCCTGTGCTTTCTTTACAGCGCTTACAGGAGCTTCTGGTGCCACAATTATCGCGCTTGGTGCAATATTGTATCCAGCGATGAAACAAGCGGGTTATTCCGAACGTTTTAATCTTGGCTTAATTACTTCTTCTGGCAGTTTAGGTTTGCTTTTCCCGCCATCAATCGCATTGATTCTCTATGGTGTCATCGCTCAGCAGATGGACCTGGATCAACCAGTTGCAATCGATGACCTATTCGTCGCAGGATTATTACCTGGCATGTTAATGCTGGCGCTGTTGATAGCATGGAGTATGTATAAAGCCGTCGATGAAAAAATACCAACGACAGAATTTGATAGTGGCAAGCTGAAAAGTGCCTTACGTGAGTCAATCTGGGAAATGCCATTACCTGTCATTCTGGTTGGTGGTATATACAGTGGATATTTCGCTGTGTCTGAAGCAGCTGCCGTTGCTGTTATGTATGTGCTGATTGTTGACGTGCTGATATTACGTGAGATAACAATTAAACAGCTACCGACGATTATGCGTGACTCTATGGTGTTAGTTGGCGGTGTGTTAATCATATTAGCGGTATCACTGGCATCGACCAATTATCTGATTGATGCAGAAATTCCAACAAAATTATTTGATTTCATCCGTGAGCATGTTGATAGCAAACTAACCTTCTTGATATTGCTGAACATCTTCCTGCTGCTATTGGGCATGATGCTGGACGTTTTCTCAGCGCTGGTTATTATCGTACCGTTAACGCTGCCTATTGCTGTTGGTTATGGCATACATCCGATACACTTCGGCATTATCTTTTTGGCCAATATGCAGATTGGTTACTTTACACCACCGGTAGGCATGAATTTGTTCATCGCCAGTTACCGGTTTAACAAGCCTATTACTGAACTGTACTATGCAACTATTCCGTTTATGCTGATATTGTTTGTTGCGGTGTTAATTATTACTTACTGGCCTGCATTGACTATGACCTTGGTTGATACAAAAAATTAACCAAAAATGGAATTGTTAAATCGTGATGTTAGCTGTCCATATTGTGGCGAAAGCATCGAATTGTTAATCGATGATTCAGCAAATGGTGAGGATTACTATGAAGACTGTTCAGTCTGTTGCCGCCCAATTCGTATCCAGGTGAGTATTGATTTTGAAGGAGATTGCCAAGTGTTGATATTAAGGGATGATGAGTGACCCAGATGCAAAATTGTATCTATGACTGAACCATACCTACCCATTTCATGCTCACTACATGATGAATATGAAATCGCCATCATACACAAAAAACACATCAACATTGAATGGTCAGATGAGAGTGGTGTGCAATATTCTGGAAAAATTCTGCCTAAAGATATTCTGGTGAAAAATAAACAAGAGTTTTTGATAGCGAATACAGAGGATGGTAACGAACTGTTTATCAGGCTGGATAGAATTATTTTGTTGGATGATTAAGGTAGAGGTACGGTCCACACATCTGTTTATGCATTCAACTGCCACCATTCAGGTAAATCTGAGACAGAGTTGAGTATTACATCAGGTTTTATATCCAGTTCAAGATCTGATTCAGAAAACTTACCGGTACGTACTAGTATCGCTTTAAGTCCAGTCTGCTGTGATGCCTCAATATCACCACGAATATCGTCACCTATCATCATAATATTCTCTGCGTTACCAAGCAGTTTAATCGCCGCTTGAAAAAACTCTGTTGCAGGTTTTCCTGTAACCACAGCGTTGCTACCTGTTGCATATTCAAATGCCTTGATCATTGGGCCAACATCTAACTGCAGACCGGTCGTGTTTCGCCAATATCGTGTCATTCCTAAAGCAATGAGTTTTGCTTTGGGGTTATTGATCAAAGTCCGGAAAATTTTATTCATGATTTCAAATGACCATTGTTCTCCAAGGTCACCGATGATAACGGCATCGACATTATCGTTTTCGGAATCAGTTAAATTAAATGCTGAGAATTCTTCTTTGATGGTTTCTGGTACGAATAATGAAACATTTTTTATTTGGTTTGAATGCAGCCATTGGCAGGCTGCAATGGGTGGAGTGAGGAAGTTTTTTAGCTCAGATTCGATGCCAAACGCCGCAAGTTTTGCCACCAGCTCAGTGCGTGATTTTGACGTTGTGTTGGTCAGAAATAGGTGAGGGATATTGTTTTTGTTGAACCAGCTAATAGTGTCAGCGGCACCTTTGATGGGTTTGTCGCCTTCATACAATACACCATCTAGGTCGAACAGTATGGCTGACATAATTACTCCTGTAACGGTAATAATTGTACTGCCAGGTAAAATTAAAGGCAATGATTATTCTTAGGCAAGTATTTAATAAGTTAGTGTAACGTTATGAATTTGTTGCGTTTAATTCTGATATCTAATGTTGGTATTAATTATCATAAAGGTTCGATAACTTTTTAAGGGTGGCACCATTGTTATCATCATTGATGCTGATGATTTTTCTTGTTGATGTTTCTCCACTGCTAATTTTGACTGACCCTTTGGGTAAATCGAGACATTTTTCCAAAACTTTGATGACCGCTTTATTTGCTTTGCCTTTCTCGGGCGGTGCTTTAACTTTTACTTTGAGAGTCTCTTCTAACCAGCCTGCGATGCAGTCTTGAGAGGATGAAGGGATAACTTTAATTGGTAGCTTCATTCAGTGTTGGATTCGTCTACGCGTCGCCAGTTATCTTCATCTCGAATGACTTCATGTTTTGCCCAACGTGAAAATTCATTTTTAGACATCACGCCTGAATTACGCCTGTTTGCACCTGCGGTTACTTTATAGATGAGTTGTTCTTCACCTGCTGTTTCGGATAAGTTGCCGTCCGGTAGGTTTTCTGTTTCAGCCCAGTCGACTATTTGTCTTATGGACCAGAGATCACCATATTCACCATTGCTGTAATAATGACCGTGTTGTAGCTCATGGTGCTGAATGTTGGCATTCTGATGGCGTTGTGTCACCAGATCGTAGATTTTTAAAAGATCATTTTCAGAAATGTCAATGAATGATTCAAACTCACTGAGTGCAAAAACAAAATCTTCATGTGTAATTGCGCCATAAGTGCGTTCTGATTTATCTCTAGTGGCTGAAGCAGATTTTTGTGCGAGATAAGCCGGATAGCGGCGCCATTTAAAAAAGTAATTAAAGACGATAGCGATACTGAGTATTGCAATTACATTTATTAGTACCGGGGTTAAGATGAACTGGTATCCAAGCTCATGCACAGCGTTGCCACCAACAACAGCAGATAATGCCGTTGCACCGCCGGGGGGATGGATGCAGTGAAAGTAATACATTGCACTGACGGCTAATCCCACAGCAAGGGATGCGGCAATAAGTGCATCGGGAATAAATCTAGCGCAGCTAACACCGATAACTGCAGAGATGAGGTGTCCACCGATGACTGACCAGGGTTGTGAGAGCGGACCATGGGGGACTGCAAATAGTAGTACTGCGGAGGCCCCCATCGATGCAACGATTAGATAAAGCGATGCTCCTTGTACAAAAAATGAGCTGCTGTAAAAAACCAGATAAATTCCTAAGAACGCACCTATGCCAGAAATAAGTTTTTCGGTATGTCCAACACGATACCGCTCGACCCCAAAGTATTGCAGGATTTTTTCTTTCATGTGTTTATTATAATTTTATTTTGGGAAATCTTTTAAGCAGCAGCGACCTGACGGGTTACTTGTTTCGCAAGAACAATTTGCTTCTTTTGTCTGCTGAGTAACAAATTTTTTAATACTTTTGTCTAGCTGTGCAAGGGCTTTTGAAATACCGAAGCAATAGCAGATAGCAGAATTTTTGTCGGAAGATTTCTGCCAGACGGTTGTTCTTAGTTTATCGGTATGAACTACGCTGTTATCTTCACCAAAGTACACTACATCGCAACAAGGGTCAGTGCAAAAATAATAGTTTTGTTTACTTATCTTATTTATCCATGGCTCAAGTACATGGTGTAGTAAAGTTTTGCGCTTAACGCTTTTATAAGGCTGACCATTGCTCGGGCAACAGTGAGAGGTTGCCGATTGCCTGGAAGGTTTGTTTCCAGCGTTATCCTTATTTGTACAACAGTCATTCATGATAAGTTCTCCCATAGCAGATTGTACTTAACTGTCTGTTACAGTCTGTTGATGGTTATCCGTTGCTGATGGTCAAGTTTTAATATTATGCTTTAACACTATAAGTTATAGCACTATAAATAAAATCTTGCGAGTATATTTATAGGCTTGTCACCATTATGCTTCACCTTGTAATTGAGCGACTACGGCTTCATTTTCTAAGGTTGAAGTATCCGAAGTAATCTCTTCGCCGGCAGCAATGGTTCTTAACAAACGTCGCATGATTTTTCCAGAACGGGTCTTTGGTAGACCGTCGGCGAATCGTATGTCATCAGGTTTGGCGATAGCGCCAATCTGTTCGCCCACCCAACTGCGTAGTTCGGCAACCATTTTTTCAGCATCTTCTCCAACGGGACGATCCTCTTTACAGATGACAAAGGCAACGATGGCTTCACCTTTAACTTCATGTGGTCGACTGACGACTGCGGCTTCAACTACAGCTTCGTGTGCAACTAATGCGGATTCGATTTCCATGGTGCCCAGACGGTGCCCAGAAACATTTAACACATCGTCGATGCGTCCCATAATCCAGAAATAGCCATCTTCATCGCGGCGCGCACTGTCCCCAGCAAGGTAATATTTGCCATCAAATTTCGGGAAGTAAGTGTCAATATAACGTTCATCGTCTCCCCAGACTGTTCTTACCATGGAGGGCCAGGGTTTGGTGATAACCAGGTAACCACCTTTATTGGCTTCGGTGATAAATTCCCCCTCTTCATTGACGATATCAACGGCCATACCCGGTAATGCAAAGGTACAGGAACCCGGTTTGGTCACGGTGACACCGGGAATAGGGGTGAGCACATTGGCACCTGTTTCAGTTTGCCACCAGGTATCGACTATAGGACAGCGTTCTTTGCCGATGACGGTGTGATACCACATCCATGCTTCCGGATTAATGGGTTCACCGACGGTACCGAGCAAACGTAAGGAAGACAGGTCATATTTATTAGGATAGTCATCGCCAAATTTCATCAGAGCGCGTATAGCGGTTGGTGCAGTGTAGAAAACAGTAATTTTATGTTGCTCGACCATTTTCCAGAAACGGCCAGCATCGGGAATAACCGGTGCACCTTCAAATATGACGATGCTTGCACCGGTAGCCAACGGGCCGTAAGCGACATAGGTATGGCCAGTGATCCAGCCGACATCTGCAGTACACCAGAAGATATCATCATCCTGTAGGTCGAATACCCAAAGGTTGCTGGTAACTGCATTGAGCAGGTAACCGGCACTGGAATGTACGATACCTTTTGGCTTGCCAGTAGAGCCTGATGTATACAGTAAAAATAATGGATGTTCCGCTTCAACCCATTCTGGTTCACAGGTCTTGTCCTGTCCAGCGATGGCATCTGACCACCATGTATCACGGCCATCCTGCATGTTTATGTCGTGACCACTGCGTTTTAATACGATGACATCATTAATACTATCGCAACCGCTGCTCAATGCTTTATCTGCAGCCTCTTTAAGCCCGACAATTTTGCCGCCACGGGTACCGCCATCAGCGGTAATCAGCATAGCTGCTTGAGCATCATCAATACGGTCGCGTAGTGAATCCGCCGAAAAACCACCAAATACGATGGAGTGAATCGCGCCGATGCGCGCACATGCCTGCATCGCTATAACAGCTTCAGGTACCATCGGCATGTAGATGACAACACGGTCACCTTTGCTGATACCTTTAGTTTTTAATGCATTGGCAAACTGACATACATCATCATGTAGTTGCTGATAACTGATGTGGCGCGTATCACCGGCTTCTCCTTCAAAGATGATGGCTGTTTTATCTGCTTTATTTGCCAGATGGCGATCGATACAGTTGTAGCTGACATTCATCGTGCCATCGGTAAACCATTTGAAATGAGGTGCCTGTGAATCATCCAGTGTTTTTGTGAAGGGCGTGTGCCAGTCAATGTGTTGTCTGGCTTGATTTGCCCAGAAACCTTCATAATCTTCTTCTGCTTGCTGATGCAGGGCTTTTAGATCATCGGGTTTTAAACGTGCTTTTGCAGTGAATTCGGCACTGGGTTTGAATAAGCGGTTTTCAGTTAAGACAGACTTGATATCTACGTCAGACACAGAGGGTTCCCCTTTAAATTGTTTTTATATTTGTTGCTTAGCATACACGGTGTTTCTTAAAACTTCGATAAAATTTTGAGATGCCAATACAGAGGTTTTTACCATATCTGACCGCAGCTATTTTTGACTTAGGACAGGTTGAATATGTGTTTTTGTCGGGACACGCGTAATATCCCAGTGTGTTATAGCCCATGACCAGATGTCATTAATAGTGGAAGCAGACAGATCAGCGGGTGGAAGCTGACCTAAAAATTTTAGTACGTCACATAGCTGTTTTTCTCTGTTTTTGATATCGATTTTTGACGTACCTTCTGACTTGCTGATCTTGTTCTCATCGCTATCAACGGCGAGTGGCAGGTGGCAATAAGCAGGTGTTGGATAACCAAGTAGTTGCTGTAAATAAATTTGTCGCTGTGTGGAGTCGAGCAGGTCAGCACCGCGTACGATCTCTGTTATGTTTTGCCGGGCATCATCTACAACAACGGCTAACTGGTAGGCAAACAGTTTGTCGCGGCGTTTGATGACGAAGTCGCCACATTCCTGTTTTATATTTTGTGACTGCTCTCCCATGACAATGTCGTCAAATTCAATCGTTATGTCATGGGTTAAAAGGCGTAGTGCATGTTCATCTGAGACAGGTAATTTATTGCTTCGACAGGTGCCGGGGTAAATCTTACTATTTGTTTCAGCCAACTGTTTTCGTGAACAGGTGCAGGGAAAAATTAATGACTGGGCCATTAGACTTTCTAATGCTTGCTGATAGTGTTCCGTCTGTTGTGACTGGTCGATGATTTCTCCGTCCCATTCAAAGCCAAATGCTTCAAGTGTCTTAAGTATTTCTTTATCAGAGCCATCGATAGTACGAGTGGTATCAACATCTTCGATTCGTATCAGCCATTCACCGTGATTTGCTTTTGCTTGCAGATAACTACCAACAGCAGCGACTAGTGTACCGAAATGTACTGAACCAGTGGGTGAGGGGGCGAACCGGCCTCTGTAGATTGTTGATTTATTGTTTGGCATTAAAAAGATGTTTTTATCTAAGGATAGTCATTTTATAATTCTTGAATGTATCTGCCGCAATACCATCTCTGGTTCCTTGCGGTATACGACCACCACGGATGGTGGAAGTGCAGGTAATGCAGGAGCAATTACCTGTCTGTACATCCTAACCATATCCGCACGGCCATCCTTGGCTCTTTGCGATATACCGTATATCCTGACCATATTCGCACCGCCATCCCTGGCTCTTTGCGGTATATTGTACATCCTGACCATATTCGCACCGCCATCCCTGGCTCTTTGCGATATACCGTACATCCTGTACATAAAAAAAAGCCGATAAAAATACCGGCTTTTTAGATTCAAACTGTTGCTGTAAATTATTTACCGCGAGTTTGTTTCTCTTTAATTTCATCAAGACTTTTACAATCGATGCATTGTGTTGCTGTAGGACGAGCTTCCATACGACGCAGACCAATTTCTACACCACAGGTATCACAGTAACCGTACTCACCACCGCTCATAAGAGCCATTGTATCGTCTATCTTTTTGATGAGTTTACGTTCACGGTCACGTGTACGTAGCTCAAGGCTGAACTCTTCTTCCTGTGTTGCACGATCAGCAGGATCCGGAAAGTTAGCTGCTTCGTCTTTCATATGATCAACGGTACGATCAACTTCCGACATCAGTTCTACTTTCCATGCATCAAGGATTTGAGTGAAGTGCTCAATCTGACCGTCACTCATGTATTCTTCGCCTTTTTTTTCTTTATAAGGCTTAAATGTTTGATTTTCGGTTGGCGCTGTATTTGCCATCTAAATCTCCAAATGTAAATAAAATCAACAACTTAGTTGAAATGTTGTTTTGTATAATGTTTCGCATAGTCAATCGCGAGCGACTTTTTACCACAAATTCATCGTTCAATGCAAATATATAGAATAAACCATTCCCGACGGTAAACCAGTCGTTTTGGTTAAATTTTATAAAAATAGTTTAACTTTTCCTCATCCATTCTATTACCCGTTCTATTGTCGATTAGATTGTGACTGTTTTTTTTCAGGTTCGTTGACAAATAATCGAAATAAAAGCGGGATAGCAAAGAGCGTCAGCAGGCTGGAAAAAGCGAGTCCCCAGACGATGGCTGTTGCTACTGGTCCCCATATAAGCGACTCGCCACCCAGTCCAAGTGCCAGTGATGATAAGCCGGCAATGGTTGTTAACGTTGTTATCAGTATAGGTATTACTCGGCGTCGAGCAGCGTAGATGGTTGCATGGGTAATGCTCATGCCGTCTTGTAACCGGGTATTAGCAGCAGAGATGAGAACGATAGCTGCATTAACTGCGATACCTGCAAGCGCAACGACACCATACAGGGTGTACAGGCTCAGTGGATTGTTGGTGATTAACAAACCTAAGGTAACGCCGGTGAATGCCATTGGTACGGTCGATAAGATAATCAGCGGTTGAAAATAACTTTTAAACTGGGTGCCGAGAATGGCGTAGATGAGTAAAACACCAAACAGCAACAGGATAAACATTGAGTTAATGCTTTCATTGATATCATCAAGCTGGCCACTGAAGTTAAGATCATTCTCAGTGTAGTCACCCGCGATGTCTAACCAGCGCTGTTTGATCAAATCGTTAGCTTCCACCGTGTTCATCTGACTGGTATCTAAATCAGCTTCAACAGTAATCGCTCTGCGGTAATTATAATGGCGTATGTTACCTGGGCCAGCGCCTGTCTCGTCACTGAGGAAGTAGGACAGTGGCCTGATGTCGCCATCAGGCAGCGCTATCTGTGTATACAGTATTGCTTCCACACTGTGCAGATCACGCGGTTTGGCTTTTACCCGTATCTCCAGCTCTTCTCCCATGTGCTGCATCGAAGCAACTATTTCACCATCGACTAGCAGCCTTAAGTTTCGGGCAATATCGGATGGTGTCAGTCCGCTGTTTTGAATAGCGTAGCTGTCGAAGACAAGATTGAGTTCGTTGCGACCTTTTGATGCGTCGTCTGTAATATCTTTGACGGCCGGTATGCCGCGCAATATTTCTTTTAAGGCAATTGCTGCGGTGTTAATTTGTGCGAGATCATCACCACGAACTTTTATGCTGATGGGTTTGGCTGTGGGCGGTCCGCCGGCGAGGCGGAAAAAAGATATATTTATTGGACCGGGGTAATCACTTATCGCTGTTCTGATTTCATCCAGTACATCATCGACATGACGATAGTCATTGTTGTTGTCTGGATTGAGGCTGATCATGATCTGACCATAACTGTTGCCGAAGAACGGTTCGGTTTCGGTGAACATCTGGCCGGCATAACTGACTAATGCACGAGTTTCATCATCACTTAATACTGAACGTGCTACTTTTTCGATTTTAAGCGTGGTGCTTAACGTATCTTCCAGTGTCGTGCCTGGGGGCATTTCAATATTGACGTAAAATTTACGGATTGGATCACTGGCAAAAAAATCAAATTTAACCATTTCGAAAGCGATTGAAGTAACGGCAAGTATAAATGGTAAAACGATGATACCTAATGCACGTAATGGGTAACGCATGACTTTAAGCAAACTGCGTATATAGGTTATCTGAATGCGATGGGTAAAGTTTTGTCGCCAGATCTGCATCTTTGACGGGTGCTTAAAGTCAGTTTTAATAACGATAACGTGTGCCGGCAACATCCAGAATGCTTCGATTAGGCTGATGGCCAGGCCGATGGAAACCACCAGTGGCACGACCATCATAAATTTGCCCATGATGCCCGGCATTAACACTAAGGGTAAAAAGGCAGACATAGTGGTTAGTACTGCAGTGGTTACCGGTGTTG
This sequence comes from Gammaproteobacteria bacterium, assembly GCA_030595325.1. GTDB lineage: Bacteria > Pseudomonadota > Gammaproteobacteria > SZUA-229 > SZUA-229. The sequence goes on from JAUVDN010000049.1 coordinate 13,296, forward strand.
CTACTTCTTTTAAAGCATCGATACATGCCGTTACCCGGTCAGCACCTCTAGCCAGTCGTTGATAGATTGCTTCGACCACGACGACAGCGTCATCGACCAGCATACCGAGCGAGATGACCACACCAAGCAGCACCATGATGTTAAGGCTCTGGCCAATCAGGCTGATTATCCAGAATGTACCTGCCAGGATGAAAGGGATGCCGATGCTGGTTAAAAATGCAATTTTTATACCAAGAAAAATCCAGGTGACAAAAAGTACAAATAATAATCCGACCAGTGCATTGGTTTGCATGACATTGATGGACTTGTTTGTAATTTCAGTTGCATCATCGATCAGTATCAGATGCACGCCGGTGTTATCGCTGTATAGATTTCGCTCGGCGATAAATTCATTGAGTCGTTCAACCAGTCCCAGTGTATTGGATTTAGATTTTTTGGTGATGGCAAAAAGTACGGCTGCCTGATTGTTATAGCTGACCAGTTGTTCTGCTTTTTCCCGGCCACGTTTAACTTCAGCTATTTCACTTAGTGGCACTTCACCTTGAGCAGTAAGTACGGGTAAGCGCGCAAGTGCACTGGGTGATGCATTGGCGCCGGTTAATCGAATAAACCATTCTTCGTCCTGTACTTTTAAACTGCCTGCTGGCGTGTCTTGATAATAACTGCGTATGGTGTCGGCAAGGTCGCTCGGTTTGATGCCGTAATGCTGTAATTTTTGCGGGTCAAAAAACACCTGCAGCTCAGGGTCATCTAAGGCTGTAGTCATCACGCGATCGATGCCTTTAATGTTCTCCAGCTGTTTTTTTAAACGTTCTGACTGTATGCGTAAGTTTTCATCGCTGGCTGCGGATATGGCAACCAGTGAAGCAGTTGGGTAAGCATTGTCGGTGGTTATCTCAAAGATGAAAGGGTCGGTTGCTTCATCGGGTAATTCACTTTGCTTGTTTTGAATCTCACGGCGCAGGTCGGCGATGCGTTTGTCAAAGATACGCTCCGAGACATCTTTGAAACGAACCAGGATGCTGGAGATACCCTCACGACTGTTACTGGAAACGAATTTAATGTCGGAGATGCTGCGAATAACATCTTCTAATGGGTTGGTAACACGTTTTTCAATATCGATGGCCGATGCACCGGGTAGTCCCGTCGTTATCTGGATCCAGTTGAAGTTAATTGTGGGGTCTTTTTCACGAGGTAACGTTAAGTAACTTATCGTGCCGAGTATGAGCACCAGTAAAAAGAACAGGTTGGCGAGCACATGATTTTGGATGAATCGTTGAAACATTACTGATTATTTATCTGTAACACATCGCCATGTTTTACATTGAATCGACCACTGGTAATTATTTGTGTCTCCTCATCCAAAGCTAATGATGCAGGCTGTCCTTCACGAGCATTTTCAATTTCGATAAATTTAGCGGTGCTTTGATTTGCATCAGTATTGGTACCGGCATTATCCGCAACGAAGATACCAAGTTTTTTATTTCGCAGCACGATGTAGCTGGAAGGGATAGATGAAACGGCATCTTGCCACTTTACTTTGCCGACACTGCCGGTAATAGCGTGATCGTTGATAAAGCTTAAGCGCGCGATGTGATTTCGTGTTGTCTTATCGAGTATGGGTAAGATAAATTCTACTTTTAGCGCATAAAATTTATTATTGAACTCGAATTGATGATTTTTCCCCTGAGAGAAACTGCTTAACAGGCGATTATTAACTTTTACTTCGACAATACTATTTGTTTTTGAAACTAACTGCAGCAGTGGCGTGCCTGGTTGTGTGAGTTCGCCAACACTGGCAATGCGTTTGGTGATGTAGCCATCGTAGGGGGCTTTTAACTGGCAGCGTTCAACATTAATTTTCGCTAGTGATTTAGCGGCCTTTTTATTTTCAACGGTAGCTTTTAACCGACTTTCTTCTGCTTTACGCTGATTATAGATTTCCTTGGATATGTTTCCTTGTTTGCTTAGTTTTTTAGCCTGAATGAACTGTGATTTAGCATTTGATAGTTGCGCTTTTTCTGCATTCAGATTTGCGTTAGCCTGTTTTAATTTTAACTGGTTTTCTTTACAGTTCAGCGTTACCAGTAAACTGTCTTCATTTACTTCATAGCCTGTGTCAACATGAAATTTTTCAATGACAGCACTGATCTGTGCGCTTATGCTGCTGTTGTTTTCAGCAGGGACTGCACCACCCACCGTGCGTATAATATTGATGGCAATATTTTTATAGGCAGAGGTCTTAACTTTAATTGCTTCGTTTGCTGCAACGAATTGAGGCGATAAAATAAAAACGGCTATTACAGCAAGGTGTTTCATAGTGATAGCGGGTGTGTAGATGTTTCTATTATTTAACGTGGTTTTAATTGGGCGATTAATCATTCTTTGTACATGATTCAACGTGACTGATGATGCTTCCATTGTGCAGGCGTGTTTCGATTGTATCATTAGTTTTGACCTGTTCAATGGACACGATTGGCGCGCCTTTTTTATCTAATGTTATCGAGTAACCACGTTCCAGTGTCTGCAATGGACTGATGGTGTTAAGCGTTCTCGCAGCATTGCTTAATAATGATTTCTTTTGTGTAAATAAGCTTAATGTTGCTCGTTGCAATCGGGCGGTTAAGTACTTTGTCGTCTGTAGATTTTGTTTTATTAACAATGTTGGATTCTGTGCGCCTAGTTTTGCATTGATTGTGCTTAGATTGCTTTGACGGATATCAAGCATCGTTTGGCTAATCCGCTTTAATCGTTTGATTAGTTCATCGCTGCGCTGCTTTGAACGGCTGAGTTGAGTCTGTGGGTGTTGCTGTTGTAGTCGGCGATGTAGCCAAATGACTTTTTCCTGATAGCGCTCGACTTTGTTAGCTGTTAGCTCCTGTAGTCTCTGTTGGTGCCAGTCAAATGACTGCAACCAGGAAGTTTGATCAGGGGTTACTGTTTCTGCTGCGGCTGTTGGTGTTGCAGCGCGAATATCCGCAATATAATCTACAATGGTCACATCTACTTCATGACCGACACCGCTCACGATAGGCACGCTGCAGTTAGCTATCGCACGCGCGACACTCTCTTCATTGAATGACCATAGGTCCTCCAATGAGCCACCACCACGCACCAGCAAGATAACGTCACAGTTTAACGTGCCGGACGACACAGCATCATCGATTAGCTTGACGGCATTACAGATTGCAGGCGCCGCTTCAGCACCCTGAACCGGTACCGGAAATAATTTTACGGGTATAGATGGGAAGCGTCTTTCGATTACGCTTAAGACATCGTGGATAGCGGCGCCCGTTTTAGAGGTGATTATCGCTATGCCTTCGGGTAATTCTGGAATCTCCTGCTTGTTCTCGTCATCGAATAGACCCTCACCGGCGAGTTTGCTTTTAAGTTGTTCGAACTGGCGTTGCAGCGCACCGTCGCCAGCTTCTTCCATGCGGTCAACGATTAGCTGGTAGTTGCCTCGCGGTTGATACAGGCTGACCTTGGCGCGCACCATCACTTGATTGCCGTTTTCAGGCCGAAACTTAAGTGAACGGTTTCGCCCTTTAAACATGGCGCAGCTGATCTGAGCTGAATGGTCTTTTAGACTGAAATAAAGATGACCGGATGCAGGTTGTGCCAGATTGGAGATTTCGCCTTCAACCCATATCCAGCCAAACTCTTGTTCCAGCAGGTTAGCGACAGTGCGGTTTAAAGTGCTGACACTGTAGATATTGTTATTTTCAGTATTGGCTAGCATGTGCTGATTTTACATATTTATAGGATTAAAACATGAACCATAAAACGAATGATAAAAACGTGAATCATAAAAGCGATTTATGCAAGATAGCTCATAAAAAACGGCCTGCAATTCTTTGACGAAATGCAGGCCGTAGTTTGTAATCTGTAACGTTAGTGAGGGCCGTTAACGCCTGACTGCAGCTCCGCTTGTGCAACAGCTAGTTCGCCCTGTTTTTTGGCTTTTTCGACCAGTTTAATGGCTTCATCACTTTTGCCGGCTTTATTAAGACCGTCAGCTTTTTTCAACATTTTACGGCTGTCTCGCCACTCATAGTTGACAGCTTTGGCTTTGTCGATAGAGCTGTTTGCATCTTTCACTGCATCATCATAACTACCTGCCTGTGACAATACTGGGGCAAAAAGACACGCTGATAATAGTGAGATACAGCTGAGTTTTATTATTTTCATAGATTCTCCGCGGTTGTTGTTATTAGAGAACGTCCTGTAATGAACCAACAGTTATACGCTAATAACCGGATTTTGTATAATAATTTTAAGCATTCATATGATCAAAAAGGGCATTGAACCCTTGTTAGAAAGGGCGCTACCGCTTATAATGAGCCGCTTTTTCCCAGTTACTAAATGGGCAAGCAGGAGTTGTTATGCGAATAATCGAAGAAGCCTTAACCTTTGATGATGTTTTACTTGTTCCTGCGCACTCGCTGGTGATGCCAAAAGACGTTTCACTGCGAACCAAAGTCACCCGAGACATTGCCTTAAATATCCCTTTATTGTCCGCTGCCATGGACACGGTAACCGAATCACGCCTTGCTATTGCGATAGCGCAAGAAGGTGGTCTGGGAATCATCCACAAGAATATGACCCCGCTAGAGCAAGCGGCTGAAGTCAATACGGTTAAAAAATACGAAAGTGGTGTCATTAATGAACCGGTCACGGTTTCGCCGGAAATGACGGTTCGTGATGTCATGGCTCTACGTGAAAAATACCATATTTCAGGTATGCCAGTGGTTAAAGGCGGCGAGCTAATTGGTCTTGTAACCAGCCGTGACGTACGCTTTGAGACAGGTCTTGATAAACCTGTTACAGAGGTGATGACGCCAAAAGATAAGCTGGTAACGGTCAAAGAAGGTGCGCAGAAGAAAGATGTGCTGGCATTGTTACATGAGCATCGTATAGAACGTGTTCTGGTTGTAAATGATAGTTTCCAGCTGCGTGGCATGATTACGGTAAAAGATATACAGAAATCGACTGATTTTCCTAATGCAGCGAAAGACAGTGAAGGCCGATTATTAGTCGGTGCAGCTGTGGGCACTGGTGACGGTACAGAAGAGCGTGTCGAGGCATTGGCTGCTGCGGGGGTTGATGTCATCGTTGTTGATACCGCGCATGGTCACTCACAAGCTGTATTGGATCGTGTTTCCTGGGCGAAGAAAAATTACCCTGATGTACAGATTATCGGCGGTAATATCGCTACTGGCGCTGCGGCTAAAGCTTTAGTTGATGCCGGCGCTGATGGCGTGAAAGTGGGTATTGGTCCAGGTTCCATCTGTACTACGCGTATTGTTGCTGGCGTTGGTGTGCCACAGATTACCGCAGTGGCGAATGTTGCAGCAGCGTTAGAAGGTACCGGAGTGCCTTGTATTGCAGATGGCGGAGTCCGTTACTCTGGCGATATGGCAAAAGCCATTGTTGCTGGCGGCTCATGTATCATGGTCGGCGGTATGCTTGCCGGTACGGAAGAA
>JAUVDN010000067.1 GCA_030595325.1 Gammaproteobacteria bacterium
CAACCTTTGTTTTAAGTTTGGGTTTGTTTGTTGATTTTGATTCTTCAACATCGGCGATGCAGTTCGTTGAAAAAGCCGCATGGATTCCTGCGTTTAATATTAATTATCACTTTGGTGTTGATGGCTTTTCGATGCCATTAATTATTCTTACTACTTTTACAACAATATTGGTTGTACTGGCTGGTTGGGAAGTAATCAAGAAAAAACCTTCACAATATTTTGCGGCCTTCCTGATTATGGAGGGTTTGATGGTGGGTGTATTCGCCGCACTGGATGCAATCTTCTTCTATGTTTTCTGGGAAGCGATGCTGGTACCGATGTTCATTCTGATTGGTGTCTGGGGTGGTGAACGTCGTGTTTATGCGACCATTAAGTTCTTTATTTATACGTTCATTGGTTCTGTGTTCATGCTGGTGGCTTTAATCTACATGTACTACAAGGGTGGCAGTTTTGCGATCCTGGATATGCATTTATTACGTCTAACGCTTAATGAACAGATTTTAATCTTCCTTGCCTTCCTCGCAGCTTTTGCAGTTAAAGTTCCGATGTGGCCTGTGCATACTTGGTTACCGGATGCGCACGTAGAGGCACCAACAGGTGGTTCAGTAATACTGGCAGCAATCATGTTGAAGATTGGCGGTTACGGTTTTATTCGTTTCAGTATGCCGATTACCCCTGATGCGGCACATTCTTTAGACTGGCTGATAATCTTCATGTCACTGGTTGCAGTGGTTTATATTGGTTTTGTTGCGTTAGTACAAAGGGATATGAAAAAGCTGGTAGCGTACTCTTCAATTGCGCACATGGGTTTTGTAACCTTAGGCTTATTTGTGGTGTTCCAGATTTGGGAGAACCCTGCCAATGCATCTTCTGGCGGTGCTGCACTTGCGGTAGAAGGGGCGATGATTCAGATGATTTCTCACGGTTTCATTTCAGGGGCGTTGTTCCTGATGATCGGTGTGTTATACGATCGCATGCATACCCGTGAAATTAATGCTTATGGCGGTGTTGTGCATACCATGCCTGTATTTACCGGATTTGCCGTGTTCTTCGCTATGGCAAATGCAGGGCTGCCTGGTACCTCAGGTTTTGTTGGTGAGTTCATGGTGATTATCGCCAGCTTCCATGCGAACTTCTGGTATGCCTTCCTAGGTGCGTTAACACTTATCTTGGGCGCTGCTTATACCTTGTGGATGGTGAAGCGTGTGTTCTATGGTGAGATTGCTAATGAAGGTGTGCGTGCATTAAAAGATTTAAATTCTCGCGAATTTACGATTATGACGACTTTAGCAATTGCTGTTTTAGCTTTAGGTCTATGGCCTGCACCGGTAGTTGGTGTGATGCACGCTACGGTTGAAAACTTCTTGCAACATATTTCGGTCTCTAAGCTGTAGTGGCTAAACTTTAGAACGTAAAACTGGATAGAAAAGAATGACACTTGAATCACTAAATATTGCTATCGCATTGCCAGAAATATTTTTATTGGCGATGGCCTGTCTTATACTTGTTGTAGATGTTTATCTGCCAGCAGACAGAAGAAATTTTACTTATGTATTGACGCAGCTTTCGCTAATTATTGCTCTGGTTTTGTTGTTAGGCAATCAAACTGATGTGCGTGTTCTTGCCTTTAACGATCTGTTTGTGCAGGACCCGATGGCAGATGCGCTTAAATTATTTATTATCATTATCAGTTTTGGCCTATTTGTTTATTCAAGAGAGTATCTGCAGGACCGTAATATCTTTAAAGGCGAGTTCTACGTTCTAGGCCTGTTCAGCATCGTCGGTATGATGCTGATGGTGTCTGCAAATAATCTGTTGATGCTTTATCTGGGTCTGGAATTATTGTCATTGTGTTTGTATGCGCTGGTTGCCTTTAATCGTGATGACGGTAATGGCTCAGAAGCGGCGATGAAGTATTTTGTATTAGGTGCGATTGCCTCGGGTATGTTGCTCTATGGCATGTCTATCCTTTATGGGCTGTCTGGAAGTCTTCAACTATCAGAGATTGCGCAGTCAGTAACTCAGGCGGCACAGGCAGACAATGCGCAGAATATAGGCATGATTTTCGCACTGGTCTTCATCGTAGTTGCGCTGGCGTTTAAATTGGGTGCGGTACCATTTCATATGTGGATGCCGGACGTATATCATGGTTCACCAACCGCGGTCACCGCATTGATTGGTACGGCGCCTAAATTGGCTGGTTTCGCCATGATTATGCGTTTGCTGGTTGAAGCGCTGGGTGGTCTGCAGGCAGATTGGCAACAGATGCTTATCGTGCTGGCAGTATTGTCACTGGCGGTAGGTAATATCATCGCCATCGCGCAGACTAACATCAAGCGCATGCTTGCATATTCCACGATTTCTCATGTTGGTTTTATTCTGCTGGGAATACTGGCCGGAACGGCAGACGGTTATTCTTCAGCCATGTTCTATACGATTTCCTACGCCATGATGTCTTTAGGTGGTTTCGGAATCATCATGCTGATGGCCCGTCAGGGGTTTGAAGCAGACAATATTGATGACCTGAAGGGTCTTAATCAACGTAGTCCCTGGTTTGCCTTTATCATGATGATCTTAATGTTATCTATGGCTGGCGTACCACCAACGGTTGGCTTCTGGGCAAAACTTTCCGTATTAACCGCTGTGGTTAATGTTGATCTGGTATGGATGGCGATTATTGCTGTGTTCTTCTCAATTATTGGTATTTTCTATTATCTACGTATTATCAAGGTGATGTATTTTGATGATGCGACTGAAACGCAGCCGCTGGAATGTGGTCGTGATATGCAGATAACCTTAAGCGCCAATGGTCTGGCTATTCTAGCGCTAGGTTTCTATCCGGCAGCATTGATGTCGCTTTGTGTCTCAGTTTTTAACTAAAAGCTGCTTACCCTCTATACGGCTCCATTACTGCGTTAAAAAATGGTCGTTTACACTTGTAAACTCACATTTTTTGCCTTGTACTGAAAACGTATAGAGGGCTTAACTGATCAGTTAAGCTCATTTCGAAATTATTTACAGTTTCTCACGTTATTAATCTTGCAATTGCCACTGTAAGTCCGTAATATTCGCCACTTGTTGTTGCGGGGTGGAGCAGTCTGGCAGCTCGTCGGGCTCATAACCCGAAGGTCGTAGGTTCAAATCCTGCCCCCGCTACCATAATTAATGTCGAGTTTGTGAAGCAATCAGCGTTTAGCGCTTTGCTTAAGAAATGAGACGAGTAGTCGGCCTCTAGGTTAATCGCTTTGAGGAAGGTCGCAGGTTTAAATTCTGCGCAGCACTACCAAAATTTGTTTTTCCTGGTGATGAAATGTTGTGCTTTTAGCGACTTGCCAGGAATTTTGGAAAGGCTCCGTTTACGGGGCCTTTTTGTTACTGACAGTAAATTAATGAGAAAAGATCAGACACATTTGTGGGAATTATTTGAGCCGGTGGTTGAGGGCTTGGGATACGACTTGGTTGAAATCGAGCACTTCCCAAATCCGAAGCACGGTGTATTACGCCTTTATATTGATAAAGAAGGCGGCATAAATGTAGATGATTGTTCGGCCGTTAGCCGCCAGATTAGTGCTTTGATTGACGTTGAAGATCCTGTTCGTGGCAAGTTTAACCTGGAGGTCTCATCACCGGGTTCAGATCGCCCGCTACGGCGTTTAAAAGATTTTCAGCGATTTAATGGTTCATTAGTAAAGTTGAAAACAGTGATGCCGCTTGAGGGCCAGCGTAACTTTAAAGGCCGCTTGCTGGAATCGACTGAAGACACGGTTGTTATTGAAACTGATACTGAAGAAATCAGTTTGCCGATGAACGCGATAGAAAAAGCACGCATTGTGCCAGAATTCTAAAGCTAGAGTTCTAGATAAGATTTTAGTTAGTAAGTTTTAGAGCATTGTCGTGTAGACAATATTTATATAAATAATTTAGTTATTCGTAATAGTTAATATTTGAGGGTTTAAAATCATGAGCAAGGAAATACTCTACGTTGCTGATGCCGTATCTAACGAAAAAGGTGTTGATAAAGAGATTATATTTCAGGCTATTGAGTCCGCACTTGCAACCGCGACGCGTAAGAAAAATGGTAGAGATATCGAAGTAAGAGTGGATATCGATCGCGAGACAGGTGATTACGATACATTTAGACGCTGGTTAGTTATCGAAAATGATGAACCCATGGAAAATCCATTAGGTGAAATCACACTAGATGCAGCACAGATGGATGAGCCTGAAATAGAAGTTGGTGGATATGTTGAGGAGCAGATCGATTCTGTAGAATTCGGTCGTATTGCTGCGCAGACTGCAAAACAGGTTATCGTGCAAAAAGTTCGTGAAGCTGAGCGCGAGCGTGATGTTATCGCTTATCAGGACCTCGAAGGCACATTGGTCATGGGTACAGTAAAGCGCGTTGAACGTGGCAATGTATATATCGACCTGGGTAACGGTGTAGAAGGTTTTATTTCTAAATCTGACATGATTCCTCGTGAAGCGGTACGTGCAGGTGATCGCCTACGTGGTTATCTAAAAGAAGTTCGTTCTGAGCAGCGTGGCCCACAATTATTTATTAGTCGCACCGCACCTGAATTTTTAGTTGAGTTGTTCAAGCTCGAAGTACCTGAAGTTGATCAGGGCATGCTGGAGATTATCGGTGGTGCTCGTGATCCGGGTTCGCGTGCAAAGATATCTGTAAAAGCACTAGACAGCCGTATTGATCCTGTCGGCGCCTGTGTTGGTATGCGTGGTTCACGTGTGCAATCTGTGTCTAATGAGATTGGTGGCGAACGTGTAGATATCATTTTATGGAATGATGATCCTGCGCAGTTTGTTATCAACGCGATGTCACCGGCAGAAGTACTTTCACTTGTTGTTGATGAAGAAGCTAACAGTATGAACATCGCGGTTGATGAAGAAAAACTTGCTATGGCGATTGGTCGTGGTGGTCAAAATATTCGTCTTGCCAGTGAATTGACTGGTTGGGAATTAAACGTGATGACCGAGCAGGAAGCTGAAACTAAAAATGCTGAAGAAGGTGCCAAGTACCTTGAAGTGTTTACCAAACTTCTTGATGTGGATGCTGAAGTTGCTGAAATTCTGGTTGCTGAAGGTTTTTCAACCATCGAAGAAGTTGCTTATGTGCCAGAAGCTGAACTGCTAAGCATCGAAGAGTTTGACAAAGATATTGTCGCTGAGCTTCGTAACCGTGCCAGTGATTACCTGTTAACACAGGCAATCATGACTGAAGAAGTACTGGAAAATAACAAGCCACAAGAAGACTTGTTGACAATGGATGGTATGGACGCAGACCTTGCTAATGCATTAGCCGTTAAAGGTGTCTGCGCGATGGAAGACCTGGCTGAGCAAGCTGTTGATGAATTAATGGAAATCGATGGTATGGATGAAAAGCGTGCTGCTGAATTAATTATGACGGCACGTGCACCATGGTTTGCGGAAGCTGAAGCAGAAGCGACAGAAAGTAAATAAAGCGACATTTATATTAAGTAAAACTATTAAAGACTCGCAACAAATAATATCACTGAGATAACAAATGGCTGAAGTAACAGTAAAACAACTTGCAGGTGTCGTCGGTACACCAGTTGAACGTCTACTTGAACAGATAAAGGATGCTGGTCTCGATATTGATCAGCCGGATTCATTGATATCTGATACAGATAAAATGACTCTGTTAGGTTATTTAAGAGGGCAGCACGGTAAAGACAGTAATGTTGATGCTGCGAATAAGCCTAAAAAAATAGCACTAAAGCGCAAATCAGTCAGTGAAGTAAAAGTCAGTGGTTCGGGTAGGAATAAAGTTTCTATCGAAGTGCGTCGCAAACGTACGATTACCCGTCCTGTTGAGACAGAAACGGTTGTTGCAGAAGAATCTACGGAGACGGCTACGGCTACTGAAGCCCCTGCAGAGTTAACTGAGTTAGAAAAATTGCGCGCGGACCAGGCACGTCGTGAAGAAGTACGTGAAGGTGAAAGACAGTTAAAAGCCGAGCGTGCTGAGAAACGTGAGCAAGAGCAACAGGCAGAAGATACCCGCTTAGCTGAAGTAAAAGCGAAAGCTGAGGAAGAAGCCAGCAATGTGCAGGCAGTGAAAAAAGAGTCTGCTGCAGCAAAAGGTAAACCGCTTACGCCTGACGAATTACAGGCGCAGCAGGTGCGTGAACAAAAAACACCAGCCAATAAACACAAGACTGCCCATAAAGATAAAAGTACTTTATACGGTCGTAAAGAATTACACGTTTCTTCTGGTAAGAGCGGTAAACGCCATAAGAAAAAAGGCAAAACAGCCAGACGCTCGCGTGCAACTGCAGATGCTAAGCACGGGTTTGAAGTGCCTGTTGAAGCCATAACACATGACGTAACGGTACCTGAAACAATCACCGTTGATGAGTTGGCTAAACGCATGTCGATGAAAGCTGGTGAGCTGATTAAAACACTGATGCAGATGGGTGTGATGGCAACGATAAATCAGGTTATCGATCAGGATACTGCAGTATTGGTTGTTGAAGAGTTAGGCCATACGCCGGTTGTCGTTAATGAAGACGATTTTGAAAATGTATTACTTGCGCGTGATACTTCTGATTTGAAAATGGAAACGCGCCCACCTGTTGTTACTATCATGGGTCACGTTGATCACGGTAAAACATCACTGCTGGATTACATCCGTTCATCAAAAATTGCTTCTGGTGAAGCCGGCGGTATCACACAGCATATCGGTGCTTATCATGTTGAGACTGACAAGGGTGTTATCACCTTTTTAGACACACCTGGACATGCTGCATTTACTGCTATGCGTGAGCGCGGCGCCAATGCAACGGACATCGTTATTATTGTTGTTGCTGCAGATGACGGTGTAATGCCGCAGACTATTGAAGCGGTACAACACGCTAAAGCTGCTGAAGTGCCTATCATTATCGCTGTTAATAAGATGGATAAAGAAGGCGCAGATCCTGACCGTGTTAAAACTGAGCTAGGTCATTATGAAATCATCCCTGAAGAATGGGGCGGTGATAATATCTTTGCGAATGTTTCAGCGATGACTGGAGACGGTGTAGACGCTCTGCTGGATGCCATTTCTTTGCAAGCAGAATTAATGGAGCTGCAGGCACCTACAGAAGGTTTAGCCAAAGGTGTAGTTCTGGAAGCGTCACTGGATAAAGGCCGTGGTGTAACAGCCACTGTGTTAGTACAGGAAGGTACTTTAAACAAAGGCGATATCATGCTTGCCGGCGAAGACTTTGGTCGTGTCCGTGCTATGTATGACGAGTTTGGTCACAGTATCGAATCTGCAGGCCCATCGATGCCGGTTTCTGTTATCGGATTATCTAATACACCAAATGCGGGTGATGAAATGCAGGTGCTGGCTGATGAGAAAACAGCAAGAGAAGTCTCGCAGAATCGTCAGAACAAAGCACGTGATATGCGTCTTGCTACGCAACAGGCTAACAAGCTGGAGTCCATGTTTGCACAGATGGAATCAGGCGAAGTTAAGAAGTTAAATATTTTACTGAAAGCAGATGTGCAAGGTACCTTGCATGCAATCAGTGACTCACTGATGAAGTTAGTCGCCGACAACGATGAAGTTGATGTACGTATTATTGGCTCGGGTGTTGGTGGCATTAATGAAACGGATATCAGTTTAGCGTCCACTTCAGACGCTATCGTCATCGGTTTTAATGTCCGTGCTGATGCCGCTGCACGTCGTGCTTCTGCTGAACGTGGCGTAGAGCTTAACTATTACAGTATCATCTACGAACTAATCGATGAAGTTGAGAAAGCGCTGACAGGAATGTTGAAAGCTGAATTCCGCGAACAGATTATCGGCATGGCAAAAGTACAGGAAGTATTCAAATCGCCTGTCTTTGGTCAGGTTGCAGGTTCACTGGTTACTGAAGGGGTGGTTCGTAAAGATTCACCTATCCGTGTACTGCGCGACAACATTGTTATCTTCGAAGGTGAGCTGGAATCACTGCGTCGCTTTAAAGACGATGTTAAGGAAGTTAACAGTGGTACTGAATGTGGTATCGGTGTGAAAAACTACGAAGTAAAAGTGGGTGATCAGATCGAAGTCTTCGAGCGCGTAGAAGTTGCTCGCACACTGTAATTATTCTATTTATGTTTAATAGAGCTTTAACGCCAAACTTTTCTGAGTAATAACAATGCCTAGAGAGTTCTTACGTAGTGACCGCATGGCAGAACAGCTTCGTCGTGAATTAGCTGAAATAATTCATGATGAGATAAAAGACCCGCGTGTGGGCTTTTTGTCGTTCACCGAAGTTCGTATGAGCCGCGATCTAAGTCATGCCGTGGTTTACTGCTCGGTACTGGATGCTGGGCAGCTGCATGAATCCATAGAAGTTTTAAACCGTGCCGTTGGTTTTATACGTAAATCTATCGGTCGTCGTATACGCGCGCGCATCGTGCCAACATTGAAATTTGTTGCTGATGAAAGTCTTATTCGTGGTGCTGAGATGGATGAGCTGATCAGTGAGGCTATTCAGAGTGATGAAAAGCATGATGACAAAGGTCACGGCAGTGATGATGAAGAGAGTAACTAGTGGGACGACGTAAAAATAAAGGCCGTAATATCAGCGGTGTGCTGTTGCTGGATAAACCGCAGGGTTGCAGTTCAAATCATATATTACAGAAAGTAAAACGCCTGTTTGGTGCTGCAAAAGCAGGCCATACTGGTAGTCTTGATCCATTAGCAACGGGAATGTTGCCTGTGTGCCTGGGTGAGGCGACAAAAATATCCGCTTTTTTACTGGACTCAGATAAAAGCTACCATCTCAAGTGTCAGCTAGGCGTTAGTACCACTACCGGTGATGCTGAAGGTGATATTGTAGAGACACTGGATGCTTCGTCGATTACTGAGCAGGATGTGCTGGCGGTATTACCGGAGTTTATCGGTGAGATCGAACAGGTGCCGCCGATGTACTCTGCGCTGAAACATAATGGTGAACGTCTGTATAAACTGGCGCGTCAGGGTATCGAAGTAGAGCGTAAGTCCAGAAAAGTTACCATTTATGATATCGAATTTAAGTCCCTTGTTCTTGATGACATAGCTAGCGATGGCAAAATTATCCTTGAGCTTGTAGTGAAGTGTTCAAAAGGCACCTACGTGCGCACCCTGGCTGAAGATATTGCCAAAAAATTAAACAGCTGCGCCCATATCACCTTCCTCAGACGCTTAAGTGTCGGCCCATATGATGGCGACATGATAACGATTGATCAGTTGATTGAGTTAGCTGAGCAGGGCACCGATGCACTGGATGCCTGCCTGCAGCCAATCGATAGCGGTGTTGCTGACTGGCCTGACGTGAAATTAGGTGCTGATGCAGCGTTTTATGTGCGTCAGGGGCAGCCGGTGATGGTGCCACATGCGCCAACAGAAGGCTGGGTTCGTATCTACGATCAGAATGATTTTCTAGGTTTGGGCGAGATTCAGGACGATGGTCTGATTGCGCCTCGTCGTATGATTCGTGAAATATAACGATTTTATGATTAGTGGCTGTTCTTGAGTCATAGCTGACAAAGTCAAAAACTTTAAAAGCTACTCACCTCCGTGTCCTCTGTGGTGAAAATTCTTTTGATTTTATTTTTTTCTGGAGGTCAGCTAATGGCCAACAGCAGACAATCAATAGAATCATAGATAGTAAACAAATGCGATCAATCTATGATAAAATCACCCGCTTAGGTTAGTCATCTAGCCATAGTAGATTCATCATTTCCTGTTCTGTAACCCTAAGTGGTGCAGGAAATTAAACATAGTTAGGGCGGTTATCATTTTTGGCTTCAAATATGCCGAAAATGGTTAAAATTTCTTCCAAAGTCAGCGCTTCTGTGCTGCTTCGATTAGTGATAAAATCGCTCTCTTTTTTACCAGTGCCCACTATTATTGGGCCTTAATTTAGTTCGGAGTAGTCATGGGTTTATCGACCGTAGAAAAAGTCGACGTTGTTTCAAAATACCAGCAAAAAGAAGGAGATACCGGTTCTCCTGAAGTTCAGGTTGCATTGTTAACAACTCGTATCGTGCAGTTAACAGAGCACTTTAAAGAGCACAAACACGACCACCATTCACGTCGTGGTTTATTACGTATGGTTAACCAGCGTCGTAAGTTACTTGATTACCTTAAAGGCAAAAATGTAGATCGTTATAAAGCGCTGATTGCCAGCCTTGGTCTGCGTCGTTAATTATTAATTAAAATCGTTTATAAATATCGTTTATAAATATCGTTAATAAAAAATAGTTATTAGTTATTAGTTATAAAATGCAAAATCACTACCCGTATGGCAGAGTTTAGTGTTTTATGTTTTTACCCTCTAATTTAACAATATCAGGTCGTAACGACTCGATTGGGAATAAATAAAGTGATACCTACAGCAATTAAAAAATCATTTCAGTATGGCGATCTAACAGTAACCATGGAAACGAGTGAAATCGCTCGTCAGACATCGGGTGCGGTGATGATCAGTATGGGCGACACAGTTGTTTTTGTTACTGCGGTTTGTGCTAAAGAAACAGAAGAGGGCAGAGATTTCTTCCCAATGACGGTTAATTATCAGGAGCGTACATACGCTGCAGGTAAAATTCCCGGTGGTTTCTTCCGTCGAGAAGGTCGTCCGAGCGAAGCTGAAATTTTAACCTGTCGTTTGATTGATCGTCCTATCCGTCCTTTATTCCCTAAAGGTTTTACTAACGAATCACAGATTGTTGCAACTGTTGTTTCTATGAGCGGTGATATCGATCCTGAGATTCCAGCAATTATTGGTGCTTCTGCGGCATTATGTATTGCCGGTGTACCTTTCGCCGGTCCTCTGGGCGCAGCGCGCGTTGGTTACAAAGATGGTGAGTACATATTAAACCCAAATAAAGAAGCGCTGGAAACATCGGATCTTGATCTGGTCGTTGCGGGTACAGATAAAGCAGTATTGATGGTTGAATCTGAAGCGAAGATGCTTTCAGAAGAAGTCATGTTAGGTGCTGTAATGTTCGGCCATGAGCAGATGCAAATTGTAATTACTGCAATCAGTGAGTTTGCTGCAGAAGTTGGCAATCCTAAGTGGGAATATGAAGCACCTGCAGTTGATGAAGAGTTAGCTGCTAAAGTTGCTGAAACTAGCACCGATGCGATTGTTTCTGCCTACGCGATTGCTGAAAAGATGGCTCGTCAAGACGCCGTTAAAGCGGCTAGAAGAGCTGCTGTTGAAGCATTACAGACTGATGATGGCTGGTCAAAAGATGCTGTCAAAGGCGCCTTTGGTAAATTAGAGAAGAAAGTTGTTCGCTCACGTTATATCGCAGGTGAAAAGCGTATCGATGGTCGTACCACTTCTGATGTTCGTCCTATTACTGTTCGCACGGGTGTGCTTCCACGTACACACGGTTCAGCACTGTTTACACGTGGTGAGACACAGGCATTAGTTGTTACTACACTAGGTACAGCGCGTGATGCACAGATCATTGATGCGCTTGATGGATCATACCGCGAACCGTTCATGTTGCATTACAACTTCCCTCCATACTGTGTTGGTGAAACAGGTATGGTTGGTTCGCCAAAACGTCGTGAGATTGGTCATGGCCGTTTAGCGAAACGTGGTGTATTAGGTGTTATGCCATCTGAAGAAGATTTTCCATACACTATCCGCGTAGTATCAGAGATTACAGAGTCAAACGGTTCAAGCTCAATGGCTTCTGTTTGTGGTACCAGTCTGTCATTGAGGGATGCGGGGGTACCAATTAACGCACCGGGGGCTGGTATTGCGATGGGTCTGATTAAAGAAGGTGATGATTTCGCTGTTCTTTCTGACATCCTGGGTGATGAAGATCATCTTGGCGACATGGACTTTAAAGTGGCTGGTTCTGAAGATGGTATCTGTGCATTGCAGATGGATATTAAAATCCAGGGTATCACTAAAGAGATTATGGAAAAGGCGCTTGAGCAAGCAAAAGGCGGCCGTAACTTTATCCTTGGTGAGATGAACAAGGTTATCTCTGAAACGAATACGGTTATGTCTGAGTACGCACCTCGCTACTTAAATATCAAGATTCACCCAGACAAGATTCGTGATGTAATTGGTAAAGGCGGTGCTGTAATTCGTGCACTGACTGAAGAAACCGGCGCTATGATCGATATTGATGACGAAGGTAACATCAAGATTGCATCTGCTGATCTGGCTGCAGCTGAAGAGGCGAAGAAACGTATCGAACAGATTACATCGGATGCAGAAGTTGGCATGATCTACGACGGTACAGTGAAGAAGATTATGGATTTCGGTGCTTTTGTTGAAATCCTGCCTGGTAAAGATGGCCTGGTTCATATCTCTCAAATCTGTGAAGAGCGTGTTGAGAATGTGAGCGACAAGTTATCGGAAGGTGATGTGGTAAAAGTTAAAGTGCTAGAGATCGATCGTCAAGGCCGTATCCGCTTAAGCATGAAAGAAGTTGAAGAAGCTGCTGCATAGTCAGTACAATCTTTCTTGTTTCATAAAAAAGGAGCTTCGGCTCCTTTTTTATCGTCTGCAAAAAGTACTGGAAGGTGCGAGTCTAGCTATGCAGGTATTTTAAAATCTCTGTACTCCATTCATGTGCTTAACCGATATTTATATTGATGGGTAATTTATTGCTTACTGATGAAAATAAGTGCATAGATAGCTGACAATTCAATAATTTAGTCTACACTTCTTTTTAAACCATAAGACCTTGGGGGGACAAACATGGAAATAACAATAAAAACAATCCGCGGCATAGCCGTAACTAATTTGATTATTCTTGGTCTTGCTGGCTGCTCTACTTCGCCGGCGCCATGGACACAGGCAGATGATGACCCATGGGGCTCTAAACGTGCTTCTGAAACAGAAAGTCTTCCATCTGATGATGCTGTATCGGATACTTTATTGAATGATCCAGTTTTATTGGCTGATCCTGAGCCAGAACCAATTATGATGCAGGAACCAGAAATGGCACCGGCTCCAGAAGTTATCGTACCAGTTATGGTTGAATCAGCTGGCGACGACATAATGTCATTACCTGGAACGAATTATGCAATTCAGGTTTACGCAAGTAAGACAGAAGCTAGCATTGATAAGTTTAAAGCTAATAAAGGTCTTGATGGGCTGATGACCGTGAAAACTGATCGTTCAGGTTCTATCGTATACGTTTTGGTTGATATTTACCCTGACCGTGCCTCTGCCAATGCTGAAGCACCAAATCTGGAAGCTAAAACAGGTTCCAAGCCATGGGTTCGTTCAGTGGCTGGATTACAGAAGATTGTTGCTCCGTAAGCTTCATTATAGCTGAGTTAGAAAAGGCCGGATTTCCGGCCTTTTTTTATGCCCATGGATGGGAGGTATTGCGCAAAGAGCCAGGGAGGGCGGTGCGCTTATGCCCATGGATGGGAGGTATTGCGCAAAGAGCCAGGGAGGGCGGTGCGCTT
>JAUVDN010000045.1 GCA_030595325.1 Gammaproteobacteria bacterium
CCACACCAGAATATGCCGGGTAATTTCCCACAGCAAAGCAGCCGTAATACCACCAATCAGTGCGTGACGAAGTGACAACTTGCCAACCGGCATGACCAGATAGAGCGATGTAAGCAACAGGACCTCACCGAGGATACCTAACATATAGATCAATGCCGTTTCGACACTGCTCAGCGACCAGTGATGCCCCATCACATTCACCGAACGGGCATCGAGTGAATCTAAACTGCCACTGACAGTGCTGACCAGCAACATACCAATGGCCAGTATCAGGATATAACAGTATGGGATGATCGCTGAAATAAGAAAATGGCGGCGATGGATAGCTACCCGGTGAAAGAAGATCACTGACATGGCATTTTCTAACGAGGTAAATGCCAACGAGCTAAAGAAGAGCAAGAGCAGCATACCCATCAGGCCGACCGTTTGCCAGTTTTCCACAAAGGCACTGATCTGATCGGTCAGCACCTCTGTCTGATCCGGCGCGATCAGCGACAGGTACTCGCGTAATGTCTCTAACAGGGGCTGCGTGTCCTGTATCTGAGAAAGCCCAACGAGGATGAGTGCAAACATCGGGATAATGGTCAGAAGTGTGTAATATGCAACCGCACCGGACAACAGCAGTCCCTGATTGGCATTAAACCCTGTGATAACCCGTCGTGCAAATAACCACGGATTATCGAGAACAAAATGGACGCGTGATATTGCCATTTCGTCGTCTAAATTTTTACGTTTATTACCTTAAGAAATGAATCCGTAAGTTCACCACGCCCTGCTTTATCGATAAGCTGTTCTGCTGTCTGTATGATCTCAGCTAATGGCCCCGTTAAAAAAACCATACCAAGTTCGAGTGTCACACGTTTATCGGCGATAGGGTTTTTTGTATTTGCATGCTCCGGCTGCAGGAATACCATCTGGATCTCATTGACTTCATTGGGGATGGAATCACAATCACCTCCGGGCGCAACGAAAGCAAATAATTCTTCCGGGTTATGGAAAGCAACACTTTCCTCTTTGAAAGTCCGGTCTCCGACTCTGGCAGTAAACTCAACAGTAATAATGGGTTGCATAGTGATTACCTTTTTCTGTTTGCTCTAGTATCCACTGACTATACTATAAAAATGAAATGCCAGCATCCAGCACAGTTAGTTTATGTATGGCAATTGTATTATCAAAAAACACTGCCCAGCTAGAGAGCCTTGATGTCTTGAGGGTTTATGTAACCACAGATTTATCCACAGCTACAAATGCTCTGGGGTAATAAAAATTCATCAGTAAAAATTAAGGGCACCTCTATTAATTGCTTGAGCCCTTAAGTGACTATGCCGCCATTCGCCTTGCGATATATTTTTCAAACTCTACAAGAAACAACACTGAAGAAGAAACCAGTATTATGCGCAGCCAAATATTTAGATCGATTGCAGCTGTACCGAACAGGAGCTGCATCGGTGCCAGGTAAGTAAAACCCAGTTGAAAAATAATGAGAACAGCAATAGCGATAAGTACATAAGGATTACCGGTAAAACCTGCCCTGTTAAATACTGATGCCGTAATATAACGCGAATTAAACAGGTAAAAGATCTCGAACATCACCAACGTATTTACGGCAACGGTTCGTGCCTGCTCGATACTGGCTCCAGTATCCATCTCCCATAAAAAAAGACCGAAGGTACCACTCATTAAGATGATTGAAACGAAACTTATCCGCCAGATAAAATACGGTGTCAGTATCGGCTCATGATCATCACGCGGTGGCCGTTGCATGACATTTTTTTCAGGCGGTTCAAATGCCAGGGCCAGGGCCAGGGTTACCGCAGTAATCATATTCACCCACAGTATCTGCACCGGCGTTAGAGGCAACTGCTTAAAACCAAGCAGTATTGCGGTGAGAATAATCAGCGCCTCGCCGCCATTGGTCGGCAGGATAAAAAGAATGGCTTTCTTGATGTTATCGTAAACCGTGCGACCTTCTTCCACTGCGTGTGCAATAGAAGCAAAATTATCATCGGCCAGAACCATCTCTGCTGCCTCCTTGGCCGCTTCCGTTCCGTTCTGTCCCATGGCCGTACCAACATCTGCACGTTTTAGCGCAGGGGCATCATTGACACCGTCACCTGTCATAGCAACGATTCCCCCCTGTTCCTGCAACAGCCTGACTAATAATAGTTTGTGTTCAGGATTAACACGTGCATAGACATCTATATCGATAACTCGATTCCGCAGTTCTTGCTCACTCATCTGATCGATGTCTTGTCCGGTAAGAATATCATCGACATTTTTTAATTTAACCTGACGTGCGATGGCGCGAGCGGTGATGCCGTGATCTCCTGTAATCATCTTCACCCGTATGCCTGCTCTACTACAGGTCTGAACTGATTTTATTGCTTCAGTTCGAGGCGGGTCAATAAAACCAAACAGGGCCAGCATGATAAGGCCTTCTTCTACGTCTGAAAAATTAAGTTCCAGCTGATCACTTGCCACCGGTTTTACTGCGATGGCCAAAACCCGCTGGCCACTTTCTGCCATTGTTTCCATACGTTCCAGCCAGTACGCTTTATCCAGTGGCTGATCTTCATCACACGTCCGCTGAGAAACGCACATCTCTAATACATGTTCAGGCGCACCTTTCAGATAGACAAAAGCTTCACCCTTATGACTGTGATGCAACGTTGCCATAAAGCGGTGTTCGGACTCGAAAGGGATAAGGTCGGTACGCGGATAATTTTTTTCTTCCAGCTCCAGATCAAGGCCGGCCTTTAGACCTACCGTCAGTAAAGCACCTTCCATCGGATCACCATGAACGATCCAGTCACCATCTTTACTTTCTAAAGCTGCATCGTTACACAATACCGCGGCACGCATCGATTCCGACAGCAGCGGATGTTTATCAAGCTGAACTAATTCTTTGTCCAGAGAGATCGAGCCATGTGGATCATAACCAGCGCCGGTAAGTTCAAACGAATCACAGGAAGTCGAAATGCTGCGTACTGTCATCTCGTTTCGCGTCAGGGTACCGGTTTTATCAGTACAGATAACGGTCACTGCACCCAGTGTCTCTACTGCGGGAAGTTTACGTATGATGGCATTTCGCCGCGCCATGCGTTGCACACCGATAGCCAGCGTTATCGTCATGATGGCGGGCAGACCTTCAGGTATAGCTGCTACAGCAAGACTGACTGAAGCAAGAAACATATCAGCCAGAAGATAACCATGAACCAGCGTGCCGAAAGCAAAGTTGAGTACAGCGATAATCAGGATGGCGATGGTGAGTGACTGACCGAACTTTGCCATCTGTCGTAACAGTGGTGTGGTCACCATATCGACATCGGCGACCAGTGTACTTACATGTCCGATTTGTGTCTGCGCACCAGTCTCAACGACAACTCCAGCACCCTGACCGTGTGTCACTATGGTTCCGGAAAATGCCATGTTACGCTGATCACCGATTACCGCCTGCGGTGTAACGATATCTGTGATCTTATCTACAGCCATCGATTCACCCGTCAATGCAGCTTCCTGCACCTGCAGTCCATTAACACGAAACAGTCGTAAGTCAGCTGGTACTTTATCGCCAGATTGCAATAAAACAATGTCCCCGGGCACCAGCTCTTCTGCAGCTATCGTCAGTTGACGACCATCGCGCATTACCATGGCATTGGGTGAAAGCATCTGTCGTATGGCTCGCAATGCATCTTCAGCCTTGCCTTCCTGCACAAACCCTATGACAGCATTAATAAGCACAACACCAAAAATAACGCCAGCGTCTACCCAGTGCTGCAATATGGCGGTCACCACAGCAGCTACAATCAGGACGTAGATCAGGACATTATGAAACTGATAAAGAAAACGAAGCAGCGGGCCGCGTGTTTTTGTTTCGGGAATCTGGTTGGCGCCATATCTGATGAAGCGATCAACGATGTCTTCTTTAGTCAGGCCGTCAACTGTCGTTTTTAATTGGTCAAGGACTGTTTGTACACTTTGGCTGTGCCAGTTTTCAGATGACGGAACTTGCTCGTCTGAATTATTCTCTGATCGGCTTGTGTTGTGAATTTTCAAGTAATCGATCTTAGAGTTTTAACAGGTTAATTTTTTGATTACGTTTAGCGATAATCACATCTGCATTTAATTCACTCTGTAAAACGTTTGCCAGACATTCCTGCGCCCGTGGCTCACCGTGTACCAGCACGAGTCGAGGCCGATTATTAAAATTACCGTACCAGTTTTTTAATGCTGTCTGATCGGCATGCGCAGACAGACCGCCGATGGTATGGACACTGGCTGCAACCTGCACCGATTCACCCCATAGGTTGATGTGTTTAGCGCCGTCGACCAGTTTTCGACCCAGCGTGCCGCTTGCCTGGAAACCAGAAATAATAACGTGACAGTCACTGCGCCAGACATTGTGTTTGAGATGCTGTCTGATTCGACCACCACTGCACATGCCGCTGCCGGCAATAATAATTGCGCCGGAATGAACCCTGTTGAGTGCCATGGATTGGTTTGTTGTTCGTGAGATGTGCAGGTTTGGTAGTATCGATTGCTGTTTATTTTTCAGCAACAAGGTCTGCATATCAGCATCGAACAGATCGCTGTTGTTCATGAAGATACGTGTTGCTTCGATAGCCAGCGGACTATCGAGAAATATCTGCCAACGATCCAGTCTCCACTTTTTATAATATTTTGCAAACAGGTACAAAATTTCCTGCGTACGTCCGACAGAAAATGCCGGTATCAGAACATTGCCACTGCCGTTGGTCGCTGTTGATAAAACTTCAGAAATCTCCTTTTGTGTTTCACTCCAGGAACGATGCAGACGATCACCGTAAGTACTCTCCATGATGACCAGGTCAGCCTCCGTAATAACTTCAGGGTCTTCAAGAATAGGCATACCGGAACGGCCAAGGTCTCCGCTAAATACTAGCTTACGCTGCTGACCTTCGTCTTCTAACCAGAGCTCCACAATTGAGGACCCCAGGATGTGACCAGCATCATTTAGCTGAAGTGTGACATTTGGCAGGATGTGTTTTTTCTGCTGGTAGACCATGCCTTTGAACTGTTTCATCGCGACCTGTGCATCTTCAATGGTATATATGGCGTCGACAGGTTCCAGACCTTTTCTGGCACGTTTCCTGTTCTCCCATTCAGCATCTTTCTGTTGCAGGAACGCTGAGTCTTTTAACATGATACGACAGAGATCACGACATGCACGGTGGGTATAGATAGCTCCGCGAAAACCGGCCTTTACCAGCAGAGGTAATCGACCTGAGTGATCAATGTGTGCGTGACTTAACACCACTGCATCGATCGAAGCAGGATCAAATGGAAACGCTACCCTGTTTCGCTCTTCGTCTTTTGCACGGCCTTGTATCAGTCCACAATCGAGCAGTATCTTATGCTTGCCAACGGTTACCAGATGGCAGGAGCCGGTAACCTCACCGGTAGCACCTAAAAATTTAACTTCAATCGTCATAACAATCCATCCCTACTAATTTAAATACTGTGTTATTTCGCTTCCACTAACAAATGTGAATAACGTTTATAGAAATATTTCATTGTAAATGGCGGAATGATCGTCGTCAGTACGATTACAATGACCATGCCGGCATGAATCTCGTTATTAAATATACCACTGAACCGGCCAAGCTCGGCAAAGATCAGGCCGACTTCGCCACGAGGCACCATCGACATACCGATCATAATTTTTGAAGCCAGATTTTCCCGTATAAAAAATGAACCTATTAATTTTCCTACGATGGCTGCGGCTAACAATACAAAAGAAAAAATCCACACCTGAGGTGATGACCAGTCGATTGCTCGGAGATTAATAGACAGACCGACGACGACAAAAAAGATTGGGGTAAATAGACTGATGATGGGCTGCATCTCTTGCTCGATCGCTTTGGCAAAACTTTCATCTTTGCGTAATGTTACGCCCAGCGGTAAAAAGAAGCGTCTCGACAGTGCCAGTCCTGCTGCAAAACCACCGAGAAGTTCCGGTGCACCGACCACATGTGCCAACCAGGCAAAAAACAGCACCAATGAAACAATGGTAGTCGGAATCAGACCGGGTATTTCGCTGTTGGCATGGAAACGTTTGATAACCATCGACATGACTTTTGCCAGCATCGGCGCAAGGACAAAAAACGCACTGACGAACACCAGTACTTTGGCAGCATTAACCCAGTTCACTCCGCCACCGATGGAAAATTCATACAGCAGTGCCAATAACATAACACCCAATATGTCATCCAGCACTGCAGCACCCAGCACGATCTGTCCCTGATGAGAATTATTGATCTTTAAATCGGTAAGTACGCGCACCGTGATTCCGATGCTGGTGGCAGTAAGAGTACCGCCGATAAATAACGATACCAGCAGAGAGAGCTCGAATAACCAGAAAGCGATGGAGAAACCAAAGAGCAACGGCGCGATAAACCCTACGATGGCAACGATGGTAGATTTTCTTCCTGATCGGATCAGGCGTTTGATATCTGTACTCAAACCCACTTCGAACAGCAACAGGATGATGCCGATCTCAGCCATTAACTTAAGTGCTTCTACTGGCTCTATCCAGCCGAACAGACTGGGACCAATAACGATACCGGCGAATAGCTCGCCGATAACAGAAGGCGATTTAAGACGAACGGCGAGCTCGGCAAACAGGCGCGCCGATAACAAGATAATCAGCAGATACAGAAAGAAGGTATGTGCTTGCATATATTACTCAGCAGATTCTGGGTAAAGGATCGTCTTCAAGTTCCTCAAGTATACGCTCGCCACCAATATCGGTTTCCATCAACACATAGCTTAAGTTGGAATCAATTTTTCCGATGATAGCCGCGCCTTTACCTTCTTCCAGATTCTGCCATGTTTCCAGTAGTGCCTGCGCTTCGTCCGGATCCACCACAGCAACAGCGCGGCCTTCACAGGCAAGATACATAGGATCATAACCGAGCATCTCACACACAGATTGCACTGGATCACGAACCGGAAGGTTTGACTCAGACAAACGAACACCGAAGCCGGTAGCACGCAATAATTCAGAACAAACGGTAGCGATGCCTCCCCTTGTTGGGTCACGCATGAAGCGCAGGCCTTTATGATTCAGCGCTGAAGTCGTCAGGTTTAATACACTGGCGGCATCTGACTGGATATCTCCACGCAAACCAAATTCTTCACGTGCCAGCATCACTGCTATACCGTGGTCCCCTACCGATCCGCTAACAATAATTGCATCACCATGTTTTATATTCTTCATCGACATAACATGCCCCTGACGAATACCGATACCGGTAGTCGCCAGATACAGACCACCTCCCTCACCACGGCGTAATACTTTTGTGTCACCACAGACAACTTTGACACCGATCTCTGCGGCTGTTTCTGCCAGCGTTTTTATGATGCGTTCCAGTGTTGCAATTTCCAGCCCTTCTTCGATGAAGGCATTCAGACTCAAATATTTTGGAATAGCACCAGCGACAGCCAAATCATTCGTCGTGCCGTGAACAGCAAGTGAACCAATATTACCGCCCGGAAATTCTAACGGCTGTACGGTAAAACCGTCAGTAGTAAATAAGACATCGCCTTCGATATCAATCGGTACAGCATCCGCCTGCACGTCCAAATCAGGGTTAGCAAGATGGCGCGCAAAGATTTCTTCGATGAGTTCGCGCATGTAACGACCACCATTGCCGTGTGCCAGTGAGATGTGAGTGTCTTGCATATCAATTATCCGATTATTTTCCTTTCTGCTTAATTGAGCAGATTAATTGAGTAGATTAATTGCGCTGGTCAATTGAGTTGATTATTTTTATAACCATACTCCATAACTTGCCCGAAACTTATACCCGCATCATTGACCGGTATCAACTCAGACAGACAAACTTCAAAACCCTCAGCCGCCAATAATGCCACGGCCTTTTCTGTTAAAACACGGTTTTGAAAAACACCCCCAGAAAAGCTGACCGTGTTCACACCGTGTTGTTCACGTAACTGCTTTGCCTGTTTTAAAATACACTGCGCCAATGAATGATGAAACAGGACAGCGCGTGTATTTACACTTAAAGTAGAATCTAACATAGTCTGAATCAATGACTTCCAATCTATGATCAATAAGTTATTCCCTACACCCGGCTCATATTCTAGAGCCATCTCAATATAATCATCAGTCTGTACTTCAGCGTTTTCGCAGATAGCCTCAAACTCCATCGCTCCCTGCCCCTCAAAACTGGCATCGGTACGCACACCTGTAAGCGCTGCTGCCGCATCAAATAAGCGACCGACAGAACTTGTTTTCGGTGTATTAATCTTTTGCTGCCACGCCCTTTTTAACATTAAAGGTAACATGGAATCATCTTGCGGAATGCCGTCATAGTCCAACCCCATCTCCCAGCAAACTGCCGCCGCACTTCGCCACGGCTGTCTGCCCGCTTTATCTCCACCGGGCAGACTGAATGGTTTCATACTGGCGATTCGCTGCCAGGCACCCGGCTTACCAAGAAAAGTTTCACCACCCCATAACGTGCCGTCTTCACCATAGCCAACACCATCCCAGGAAAATACGATAATAGGTTTATCTGTCTTACACTCGAAGTAAGCTGCAGATGCATGCGCATGATGATGAAACACATTTCGTACTGGCAGGTTCTGTTTGTGCGCCCAACGGGTTGAGGTATAACCGGGATGTGCATCACAAACGATGCTCTCCGCTTTAATACCGTAAAGCCGTTGTAAGTCATCGATGGTACTTTCAAATACTTCAACTGCACGCACGGAATCCATTTCACCGATATGCGGTGAGATGATGGCGGTGTTACCCCATGCTAATGAGACAACATTTTTCATGTGCGCGCCCACCGCCAGAACTGGTTGTTCCAATTCAAAGGGTAACGTTAATTCTATCGGTGCAAGCCCACGACCGGTTCGTATCGTTCTCGCCTTGCCTGCGATAGTCCGGTAAACCGGATCGTCTGCAGGTCGCTCTATTGGCCTGTTATGATGCAGACAGGCATCTATCATATGAGCTAGCCGTTTTTCGACCTGATGATTTTCAATCAATACCGGTTCACCACTGATATTTGCTGAAGTGGCGACCAGCGGACCAGAGAATTCATTCAGTAACAGATGATGAAGCGGGCTGTATGGCAGCATCATACCGACCTCATTTAAACCCGGTGCAATCTGTTCACATAGTTGACCCGGTTGTTTTTTGTTAACCGGCAGCTTCTTAACCATCAATTTCTTAACCAGCAGAATGGGTCTTGCCGGCTGCAACAAAAAACATTTTTCATCTTCACTTAAGGTAAACGACTTTTCCGCATACTCGAAGGGATTATCCTGAGGTGCAGGAAAAATAACAGCCAGTGGTTTATGCGGTCGCGGTTTGCTCTCACGTAAACGTTGTACCGCCTCTTCGCTGCCAGCGTCGCACATCAGGTGATAACCACCGATACCTTTAACGGCTACAATTTTACCCTGG
The DNA here is from genome assembly GCA_030595325.1 of Gammaproteobacteria bacterium. Taxonomy (GTDB): domain Bacteria; phylum Pseudomonadota; class Gammaproteobacteria; order SZUA-229; family SZUA-229. The sequence goes on from JAUVDN010000045.1 coordinate 9,479, forward strand.
CGTAAAACATCGACCGCATTCTTTAATGCCTCATCTTGAAAACTGATTTTAGCGTCCTGATTAAAACTGAGCGATGGTCCACATACCGGACAGGCTATCGGCTCAGCATGAAACCGGCGATCGTTCGGGTTTTCATATTCGGCGAGACATGAGGGGCACAATTCGAAGTCTGCCATCGTGGTATTGGCGCGATCATAAGGCAGGCTTTTAATCAGTGTGTAACGGGGACCACACTGTGTGCAGTTGATGAACGGGTAACGGTAACGACGATCTGCCGGGTCGTTTAATTCTGCCAGACAATCGTCACATAGGAACAGGTCAGCTGGCACACTAATTTTCGCAGCACCATTTTTTTCACTCTGTAGAATGTCAAAACTATTAAAATCAGCGAGTGCTGTAGATGCTTCAGATTCAAGGACAGGCTTTGCAATTACCGGTTTATTTTTAAAGATGTTTTCAACGAAGTTATTGATCTCATCAGGATTACCTTGAACATGTATCTCGACTACTCCGACACAGTTTTTTACCCAGCCTGATAAATGATGCTCATTGGCTAAGCGATAGATAAATGGTCGAAAGCCGACACCTTGAACCTGACCGGATACTGTTATTAGCCTGGCGGATAAATCATGATTTATCTGTAATTCATTTTTCAAACAACTGTCCATGAATACACCTGAGCCTGGTTAAACCTGTTCCGTTCTGGCTTCGCGGAATGAAAAAATTCCGCTCCTACAGATTGCACTTACTTGTAGGAGTGGATTGTTTTCATTCCGCGATCACCCGTATATAACTACAGTCCTAAACTATCGATTAATATATCAAATACTAACCAACCGCTGTCTGTTTTGAATCTGCCGCTTCACGCATACCACCTGCCCACCAGATTCTACACGCACCTTCATCTGATACCATGCAGGGCCCAATAGGGCTTCTTGGTACACACGCCGTTCCAAATAACTTGCATTGATTGGGGTAGATTTTACCTAGCACTACCTGTGCACAATCACATCCTGGCGGCATCTGCCCGGCTCGTTTACGTGCATCATCAGCATAACTTGGAAATAGTTTTCTGGCATCATGTTTAGCGTAAGCTTTTTCTAACATATAACCCGATTGAGGAATGATGCCAACACCACGCCAGTTAGCATCATAGATATGCATCGCTTTTTTTAAGTGTGCCTGCGCAGATTTATTACCACCGGCTTTCACCAGTGTTGGATAACAGTTATCCAGAAATAAACGTTCATCGTAAAGCTGACGTAATGTTGAATACATGGCTGCCAATAAACTCTCCGGCTGAAACCCGGCTACTGCAGCAGGAATGTGATGCTGCTCTACAACAAAATCCCACTCTTCCGGCCCCATGATGGTTGATACATGGCCCGGAGCAATCAGCGCATCAAACCCAGGTTCACCAGAATCAAGCAACATCGCCACAGCAGGCCAGGTCAATCGACCCGATAATAAAATAGATAGATTATCCGGTACTCCTTCGACCATCATCGCAGCAACCGGCGCGGTAGTGGTCTCAAAACCCGCAGCAAAAAACACCACAGCTTTATCTAAATTGTTGTTAGCGATAGTTACTGCTTCTGTTGGCGATGCAATAGGCCGGATATCTGCACCCTGTGCTTTTGCCTGTTCCAATGTGCGGGCCGATTTTGATTCACCACGAGCCTTTGGTACGTTAACAGGTACACGCAACATGTCACCGAAAGCGACCAGAATAATATCTTCATTTAATGCCAGTTGAATAGCTTCAAAAATATCTTCTTCGGGGCAGATACACACCGGACAGCCAGGACCGGGAACCAGTTCGATATAATCAGGCAATGCTTTACGCAGACCGGCCATGGTAATCGATCGCTCATGACCACCACAGACATTCATAATCTTCACCTTGTCTTTCCGGTGAGGCAGTGCATGAATGCGTTGAAGCCATTGTTTTGCAGTGGTAGCCATAAATTACATTTTTATTTCTTCATGCTCATGGTGATGATGACTATGGGCGTGACCGCTTGCAGGCGGATGTTGTTCTACATATGTCTTACGAACTTCTATCTGTTGTTTAATCCATTCAATCCATTCTGCCATTCCGGATTTATCTTTTGATGATAATTCCATCACTGGTGCGGTGCTTGCAATATCACGTAAATAGTTCTTTGCTCTATCTGGTTTAAAATCATCGAGTATCGGCAATAAGTCACTTTTACTTATCATCACCAGATCAGAAGCACGAAACATGACAGGATATTTTGCTGGTTTATCATCGCCTTCAGGCACTGAAAGCAAGGTAACATTCAAGTGCTGACCAAGGTCAAAACTTGCCGGGCAGACAAGATTGCCAACGTTTTCTATAAATACGATATCAAATTCTTCAAGGTCGAGGTTATGTAATGCCTGATGAATCATGTGCGCATCAAGATGACAGGCACTACCGGTAGCAATCTGGATAGCCTTAACACCGTGTTTTCGGATTCGTTCCGCATCGTTCTCGGTTTCAAGGTCACCTTCTATAACGGCTATCCTGATACCTTTATCCAGCAATTGTATGGTCGCTTCGAGCAATGCAGTCTTACCTGCACCGGGTGACGACATAAGATTGATTGCCAACACTTTATGCTGATCAAAATGATCACGATTATGTTTTGCCGTGTGATCATTTTCATGTAAAAGACTGTGCAGGACAGAGACAGCCTCTTTACCACTTTCTGTTTTGTGAAGTTTACCGCCGGGGCGAATCAGATCTTCGTTGCCGTGGGTTATATTACATCCGCAGGAATCACACATGGTGCTCTCCAAATAATTTCGTAGTTGTCTTCAATTCGTAAACCCCGAAGTAAGCTCCAAGATTTTTTTCTACTTATAACTTATAACTCAAGTTTTCTAATGCACTGCTCTCGTTGTTGAATCTTGAGTCTTCTCAAGCTCAACACTCATTAGCATCATCTCATCACCACTGATTAATGTCGTGCGCCAGTCGCCACATTGTTTACAGATTAACTTGTTTGATAATACATCCGATTCACTGCCACACTGTGTACATTTAACCCGTACCGGAAGAGTTTCAATTATTAACTCAGCATTTTCTGCAATCGTTCCAGCACTGGCAATCGGATATGCATTTTTTAGTAACTGCGCTTCAACACCTGACAATGGTCCAATCGCAATAATGATAGAAGTTACGCACTGCGCATTACGTTCCATAGCAATGTTTTCAACCTGATCTATTAACGACTGACAGATGGCAAGCTCATGCATATGTTTACCTCGGCGCCGACGGTTCCGCTGCGAGCATCTCATCGTACAACTCCCACGCGGTCTGTGCTTCCTGTGGTGAAATTTTCTGTATCGCATAACCGACATGTACAACGATAAAATCATCTACCTCGAGTTTGTCTTCCTGCATCATAAACAGACTGACATCACGGGTGACGCCTTTAGCTTCGCAATGTGCAGTAAAGCCATCGATGGATTTTATTTGCATTGGTATACCTAGGCACATAAAACGAATCCGTAGATTAAGGTTAAAAAATTTGTATTACCACAACACCATTTAACTTTAGAAAAACCGATAGCAAGTTGACATATCTCAATAAGAGTAGCACGATACACTGATAAAAGTTACATACAAACTATCAGGAAATATCGATGGATCAAGATGAAACTTTAATCCTCGGAATCGGCAACACCTTACTTACAGATGAAGGTGCGGGCATCCACGCACTCAACCATCTTGAATCAGTCGTTCCTAATATATGGCCTGACAGTTCAAGTGCAAACACGCCAAATCTGACCTTTATCGATGGTGGCACACTCAGCTTCACCCTCGCCGTCTGGATAGAAGACTGTACTAATCTAATTGTTTTTGACGCCACTGAACTGCATCAAACGCCGGGCACCGTTAATATTTTTGTCGGTGCGGCTATGGATGATTTCCTTGGTACGACAAAACGCAGTGCTCACGAAGTGGGGCTCATCGACCTGATGGATATCGCAAGACTAACGGATCACCTGCCAAAAAATCGTGCATTGATTGGTATACAGCCAGACAAGATGACTTGGGGAATGGAACCCACAGCAGCTGTACAAAACGCGTTGGGTGAAGCCGTTAAAGAAGCTGTAGTTTTAATAGAACATTGGCAAAAAGTTAATACAGGTCAAGAACCATCCGCAGCAAAAGAATATTCTGATAATAATGGGTCGATGAGGTAATTATGTCCAGTTCGTCCGTCGTGCAATTTAATATTCAGGTCAGTGCCGATCTGACACAAAATGTTAAACCTCTATTACATGAGATTAAACATGCGTTGGACAATTTAATCGAAACAGGTCAGACCACAATTATAGATCTGCGGAGTATTCCACTTGCACCCGGCGAAGAAGACCATATTTTAAAAACACTGGGTCTGGGTGAAGTGCAGGCAAAACTTGATGCGCTGGGTTTAAGCGAAATAATCGAAACACAGTACGCTGGCGTGTGGGTTGTCACACACTACAATGATGAGAATCACATCATCAGTCGTTTTATTGAAATTACAACCATGCCAGAGATTCTCAGTTCTCAGACTGAAGACATCATGGCTGCTTACAGTCGGCTTGCTATCACTTTGCAAGATGATCAGGAAAAAAATTAGTCAACGACGGGGAATTAAGAATGACAAATGATTTCAAAAAGAAAAAATCCCAGAAAGAGCAAACATTTGGCGATGTCATGCGTAGCCAGGGTGTTTCACGTCGTAGTTTTCTAAAGTTCTGTGCGGCTACCGCGTCGATGATGGCCATGTCACCCGCGATGATTCCAAAGATTGCACATGCGCTAGAGAATGCGAGACGCCCTTCTGTTATCTGGTTATCATTTCAGGAATGCACCGGCTGTACGGAGTCGCTTACCCGCGCGCACACCGCAACCATCGAAAGTCTTATCTTTGATCACATCTCACTGGATTATCATCATACTTTGCAAGCCGCTGCCGGACACGCTGCCGAAGAGGCACGCGAAGCAGCCATGGAAGAGAACTATGGAAAATATCTACTGGTAGTCGACGGCTCTATCCCGATGGGTAACCCCGGTTATTCCACCATTGCCGGTATCAGTAATTACGACATGTTGATGGAGACAGCAAAAGGTGCTGCGGCCATTATTGCGGTTGGTACCTGTGCAACTTATGGCGGTATTCCTCATGCCAACCCAAATCCAACCGGTGCCGTTTCTGTTAATGATCTAATCAAAGACAAACCAATCATTAATGTTCCTGGCTGCCCACCAATCCCGGTTGTCATCACCGGCGTGCTAACCCATTTTTTAACCTTCGGTACAATTCCAGAGTTAGATCATCTCGGCCGTCCAAAAGTATTTTATGGGCAGAGTATTCATGACCGCTGTTACCGCCGACCTTTTTATGACAAAGGTCTGTTTGCAGAAACATTTGACGATGAAGGTGCAAAAAAAGGCTGGTGTTTATACAAGCTTGGCTGCAAAGGCCCAACCACCTATAACGCCTGTGCCACTACTAAGTGGAACAATGGCACCAGCTGGCCCATCGAAGCAGGTCACCCGTGTCTAGGTTGTTCTGAACCAGATTTCTGGGATGGAGGCGGTTTCTATAAATCACTATCGATGCCAACAGAGAACATAACACAGACCGCTATCTACACCGCTGCCGGCGCGGTAGCTGCGGGTGTTGCAATTGGTGCGATGAACAAGAGTAAGAAAAACAGTGCCATTGCTGCACATGATAAAACCACAATAGATGATCTGGAAAAGTAATCCATCATCAATACTTTAATTATTAGCGTAATAAATGAGGCCTGAATAATGAGTGAGATAGAGTTCCTGAACTGGGTGCGTGGACCGGGATTTCAGATTGCTGTTATTATTTTTATCGCCGGTATCATTATACGTTTCGCTGAAATTTTAATGTTAGGCAGGAAAGCCAATCTTGCTGAGCCTAAAGGTTCTGAGATGAGTGGCGGCTTGCACACTATCGTTTCAAGATCTTTCCCGGACAAAAGCACTTTTCAGCGCTCTACTTTTACCGTTGTTGCCGGTTATCTTTTTCATATTGGGCTATTTGTAACGATATTTTTATTCGCGCCACACATCCTGATGTTTAAAGATATTTTCGGTTTCGGTTGGCCGTCATTACCGACACCTGTTGTCGATGCTATGGCTGTTGTTACCATCATTGCTCTGTTGGCCGTGCTTGCTCATCGTATGAGTGACACCGTTTTGAAATTTATAACCACCAAAGAAGATTACCTGGTCTGGATGTTGACCATACTGCCATTGGTCACCGGTTACATGGCTTTTCATCGTATCGGCATGACCGCGCCAACACTGCTTGCACTTCATATTCTCAGTGTCGAATTATTACTGGTGGTGTTTCCGTTTACCAAGTTAATGCATGGCTTCACGTTTGCCCTATCGCGTTGGTATAACGGTGCAATTTCAGGATACAGAGGAGTTCAATCATGAGTGCTTCGTTAGAGAAAGGCATCAATGCACTGAAAGAACAGGTTGACTCAACCGTTGCATCTTTTTTCAGTAGCTGCGTTCATTGCGGCATGTGTGCTGATGCCTGTCTGTTCTATACAGAGACCGGTTGCCCGACTGCAACACCCATCCACAAAGTAGAACCGTTACGTCGTATCTGGAAATCTGAATACACTTTATTGGGTCGTGTCGGAAAGATGTTCGGACTGACAGCAAAGGTCGATGATGAACTGCTGAGCAAATGGGAAACAAAAGTGTATGACCATTGTACTTTATGTGGTCGCTGTTCGATGGTATGTCCTATGGGTATCGATATTGCGTTGCTGATTCAAAAAACACGTGAAGGTATGGCAGCAGCAGGTTATGCACCCGAAAGTTTGATTGGTGCAACCAAACGCGCTGTCACCATCGGTAGTCCGATGGGTGTGAAATTGCCGGCACTGATGGCACAGATTAAACATGTCGAAAATGATACTGGTTTAACGATTCCAATGGATGTCGTTGGTGCAGAATACATGCTACTGCTATCTTCGATGGAAATCATGAACTTCCCTGAGTTTATCGAAGCCATCGCAAAGATTTTTACCAAGGCTGATGTCAGCTGGACGATTTCAAGCGAAGCTTTTGAAGCAACAAACAGCGGTATCCAGATTGGCGTGGCAGATATTGCTGCTGAACTGGTACAACGTATCGTTGATGCTGCTGAGAAACTAAAAGTTAAAACCGTTATCAGTCCTGAATGCGGACATGCCTATATGGCTATCCGTTGGGAAGGCCCTAATCTGATTGGCAAACCATTCAGTTTTAAGGTACGTCACATTTTAGAAATTCTCGATGAATTCAGACAGGACGGTCGCTTAAAAATCAACGGCAAAGAAGAACAGCGCCTTACCTATCATGACCCTTGCCAGATCTCACGGCGCGGTGGTGTTATCGAACAGCCACGCAATCTAATCGATATGTTTTCTGATAATTTTGTTGAAATGCCTGATGCTGGAAAAATGAACTGGTGTTGCGGTGCTGGTGGCGGTGTCAGTACAAACGAACGTGCGGATAAAGTTCGCCTAAAAGTATTTCAGCGTAAAAAAGACCAACTTGATGAGATTAAACCTGATGCCATTATCAGCGCCTGTTCAAACTGCCGCATTCATCTCGAAGATGGACTCGAGGAATACAACATGGATATCCCATTAATGAGCCTGACTGAAACACTTGCCGAGCATCTGGAATAACAACGAATAATTATTGAGGAAGAATCATGAGTGAACGCATTGTCGTAGACCCGATTACCCGAATCGAAGGTCATCTGCGCATCGAAGCACAGATGGATGGCAACAAGATTGATAAGGCCTACTCATCTGGCACCATGGTACGCGGTATTGAAACGATTATGAAAGGACGTGATCCGCGAGACGCATGGGCATTTGCACAACGTATCTGCGGTGTCTGCACCTTAGTACATGGTCTTGCCTCTATTCGTTCGGTAGAAAATGCACTGGATTATAAAATTCCTAAAAATGCTGATCTTATTCGAAATCTGATGAGTGGTGCGCAGTATATTCACGACCATGTCATGCATTTTTATCACCTGCATGCACTGGACTGGGTTGATGTTGTCTCTGCATTAAGCGCTGACCCGAAAGCCACCTCAGAACTCGCACAATCATTAAGCAATTATCCAAAATCTTCACCTGGCTACTTCGCCGACATGAAGAAAAAACTAAAAGGTTTTGTTGAGTCAGGTCAGCTAGGCATCTTTGCTAAAGCATACTGGGGACACCCTGCGTATAAACTGCCACCGGAAGCAAACCTGATGGCGGTTTCACATTACCTGGAAGCGCTTTCATGGCAGCGTGATGTCGCCCGATTACATACTATTTTTGGCGGTAAAAACCCGCACCCTAACTTTGTTGTCGGCGGTGTTCCCTGCGCTATCGATCTAAACTCAGATTCAGCCATCAATATGAAAAAACTGTCTCAGGTGCAGGACATCATCAATCAGATGAAGATGTTTGTTGATCAGGTCTATGTACCAGACACTCTGGCTATTGCCGGATTCTACAAAGACTGGACCACGCGAGGTGAAGGGCTGGGTAACTTCCTGACCTTTGGAGACTTCCCGTCTAACGGCATGGATGATGTTTCGGGCTTTATGATTCCCCCCGGCGCTATTCTAAATCGTGATCTCAGTACCATCCATGATGTCGATATGAATGCGGCAGATGAAATTAAAGAATATATATCTCACTCATGGTATGACTATGAAAATGGCGGTAAAGAAGCAGGACTCCATCCATACGACGGTGAGACTAATCTAAATTACACCGGTCCCAAGCCACCTTACGATCATCTCGACGTAGACCAGTCTTACTCATGGCTTAAATCACCGCGCTGGAAAGGCAATGCGATGGAAGTTGGGCCGCTGGCGCGCGTATTAATGTTATATGCAACCGGTCATGATCAGACTAAGGAGCTGGTCAACATGACATTGAACAAACTGGATGTTCCGGTGGAAGCGTTGTTCTCTACTCTTGGTCGAACTGCAGCGAGAACGCTGGAAACAAAAATATTTGCCGACCAGATGCAGGGCTGGTATGACGACCTGATTATAAATATTAAAGCCGGTGAAACAAAAACCTTCAACGAAGTTCTATGGGAGCCGTCCAGCTGGCCGAAGAGTGCTAAAGGTGTTGGTTTCATGGAAGCCCCTCGTGGAGGCCTGGCACACTACATCGTGATAGAAGATGAGACGATTAAAAACTATCAGGCCGTCGTGCCCAGCACCTGGAATGCCGGCCCCCGAGATGGTAACGGTCAACCCGGTGCATATGAAGCAGCACTGGAAGACAACCATACATTACACGATGTAAAACAGCCGGTAGAAATATTACGTACTATTCACAGCTTCGACCCCTGTCTTGCATGTGCAGTACATCTAACAGATCCCGATGGTGAAGAAATTATTAAGGTAAAGGTGAAATAATGAAAAAATTAATCTTGTTACTATCTACAGCAACACCTACGATAGTCATTGCGCATGCCGGTCACGGCATGGAACAACAGGTACATGGTTTTTTGCATGTAGAACACCTGCTCATATTGTTAGCTATCGGCATTGCTGTTGGCATTAGCAAAATCATAAAAAAATAATTCAACCTTGTAGGAGCAGATTTTTTCCATTCCACGATTGTGTTTATATACAACTAATCACGGAACCCAAGTTTGAACTTTATGGTTCGCCTCTACAAAAAAAGCATCTGGTTCATACCAGGTGTTTTTTTGTGCCGTAAAGTTATTGTACTCACTAATTAATAAGTAAATCATTATTTTCTAATAAGATATTACCTCAACCAGAATAAGGATTTTCCCTATATCCGATTTCACCGCCCGCCTTTAGTCTTCCCTTACATCATTTAACAGCATTGATGACGTCGGCAGCTGTTCGACATAAATTTTTAAAATGAGGAAGACAAAATGAAACAAAAACTACATAGCTTTACTGCTAGTAGAACTCTACTAGCAGTCGCCCTTGCGATTGGTAGCATGAGTACGCAAGCATTTGCTGAAAACGACAATATCGTAACGCTTATCGAGATGGGCGACCTGCATGGCACACTAGTACCACATGCAGCCATCATGAAAAATCCAGATGGCAGCGAATATGAATCAGCCAGTTCAGGCGGCCTTGCTCGTTTAAAAACGGTTGTTGACAGTATCCGCGCTGACAACCCGGAAGCGGTTCTGCTGTCTACCGGTGACTTAACCCACGGCAGCGCAGAAGCTATGTTTACCGTTGGTGATGCGATGATGATTCCGATGAATGCCTTTGGTATCGACGTATTCACACCGGGCAACTGGGACTTTGGTTATGGCGGTGCTGTATTCCGTAACCGCTTCAGCACTTTCGGTCCTAAACCAACCATACCGGGTAACCTTCGTACTATGTCTGGTTATATCGGTTGTGACGATGTACCTGAAATTGCCGGCTTAACAGATGCTGCAAGTGGATACACTTGTACTGAAATAACCGCTACCGCACCATTCCCTACTCCTGAAGGCAAAGGTGTCATCAAAGCAAACTTCAGTGCGGTTGCAGCCAACCTTTACAACGCTGCTCCTCTGCCA
>JAUVDN010000062.1 GCA_030595325.1 Gammaproteobacteria bacterium
TTATGAGTCGTTTAACGGCATATGATAATTTACTGGTGATGCGTACCGTATCTAAAATGGGGTTGGCTGGTTTACGTTTGGGTCTGTTGTGTGGTCATGCAGACATTATTAACGAAATCGATAAGATAAGATTACCCTATAATATTAATGTATTAACGCAGATTGCAGCCGAGTTTGTTTTAGAAAGCTCAGGTGAACTGGATAAGCAGGCGAAGTTGATTCGTGATGAGCGAGAAGTCTTGCTGAATAAAATGGGTGCGATGTCAGAGCTGCAAGTGTTTCCAAGTCAGGCAAACTTTATTTTATTTCGCGTGTTGAGTAAAAATGCAAATGATGTTTTTGAAAGCATAAAACAGTCAGGTGTGCTTATAAAAAACATGAGGGCCGATGATGGGCTGCTCAGGAATTGTTTGCGTGTTACCGTTGGAACACCAGATGAAAATCAGGCATTTGTGTGCGCACTCGAATCGGCAATGAACAATGAATAATGAAAAGTGAAAAATGGAGAAACATACAACTTAGTTAAAGTTGTCATTCTGAACGGTAGTGAAGGATGACATATTGATGCAATTGTTAGCTTTTCAAATTTTTCACTTTTCATTATTCATTATTCATTATTCATTTGAGCCATGCTTCATCGGCTCATCATAGGTCTCTGCCCTAAAACCGCTTTCGTCATAAAGCTCTGCCGCATACGAATCCCTTCGATAGCAAACTCATCACCCGGCCTGCCGGCAGCACTTAAATTTAAAATATCATTTGTGCTGTGTATGTCTTGCTGATTGATGCGTGTGATTATGTCGCCATATTTTAACCCTGCTTTATCACCAGGTCCGCCTTTGTCTACGCCGGTGATTAAAATACCGTGCATAGAATTAAGGTCAACGCTTCTTAATACTTGTGATGTGAGTTCCTGGCCCTCGACGCCTAACCAGCCTCTGACGACATAACCGTATTGAACAATTTCTTTGGCAACCTGCTGTGCAAGATCGATAGGGATGGCGAAACTTATACCTTGAAAATTTCCTGTGCTGGAATATATGTTTGAGTTGATGCCGACAATCTCACCGTAAGTATTTATCAGGGCGCCGCCTGAGTTGCCTGGGTTGATGGCAGCATCGGTTTGAATGAAGTTCTCGTAGGTATTCTGCGAGACCTGTGTTCTCCCCGTGGCACTTATGATGCCCTGGGTGACTGTTTGGCCTATGGTAAACGGGTCACCGATAGCAAGGACTATATCGCCAACTTTTAGTTTGCTGATGTCTGCGATGGGTAGAGCAGGTAAGTTTTCCAGTTCTATTTTTAGTATAGCAAGGTCGGTATCTGGGTCTGAGCCAATCAATTTAGCTTTGGCTACTCTGTTGTCATTTAATTTAACCCGTATTTCTTCGCCACCTTTAATGACGTGATAGTTTGTTATGACGTAACCACGGCTGTCTATAATCACGCCGGAGCCTGAATTTGTATCAGGCGTACGTTTTGGGCTATGAGGTGAATCGATACCTAATAATTTCTGGATGATATTTTCTTCGCTGGTTTCGCCAGCTTTTGTCTCAGTCCAGGTAATGGTCTGTATACTGACCACCGCCGGGGCCGCTTTTATAACGGCATCAGCGAAACCAGAGTGCTTTCCTTCACTGCTTGATACAGTGTTTGTTATGACTTTTTCGTCATTAGTTGACTGGTTTATGTGTAGTTGAATATCGCCCCGATAGAGCAGAACAATCAAGCCAAAAAACACACCAATGACCAGCCAGGCGAGAAAATACACAAAAGAGAGGTTTTGTTTTTGCATGAGTGTATTGTATCTCTTTGTTTTTATTGTTTTTATTATATTAAACTTGGCTAAAATGCTAATTTACGCTATCCTATGCGCGCTTTGCAACCGGTGCGCCGTGTATTTTATGTGGTTTAGCGCAAAAGGTGTCGTTATTACCCTGAAACATCTGAATAGGGTACATGCACTGAAAAGAAGTTGCACTGAATTGTTGTGCTTTATTTAATTAATAGCAGCCATCAATTTAATAATCGAATTTTTATTTAATATTTGGAGATATCCAATATGTCTACTGACATGAAACCTGATTCAGGGGTAGTAGATACAAAGCGTCGCCGTTTTCTGGTCAATTCCACTTCCGTGGTTGCAGCAGTTGGTGCCGGTTTTGTAGCAGTACCTTTCCTATCCTCATGGATGCCTAGCGAAAGAGCAAAAAATGCTGGCGCACCTGTAGAGGTTGATATTAGCAAGCTTGAAGAAGGCCGTTTAATGGTCGTTGAGTGGCAGAGCAAGCCAGTCTGGATCGTTAAGCGCTCAGCTAAAACTCTTACTGATCTTGTTTCGCTTGATGGCACTCTTAGTGACCCCAATTCAGAAAATGTGGATCAGCAGCCTGAATATGCACAGAATGCGAACCGTTCTATCAAACCAGAAATTTCAGTTTTGGTTGGTATATGTACGCATCTGGGTTGTTCACCAACATTCCGCCCTGAAATTGGCGCGGCTGATTTAGGCGCTGACTGGTTAGGTGGATTCTTCTGTCCTTGTCACAGTTCAAAATTTGACCTTGCTGGTCGTGTATACCAGGGTGTTCCTGCACCAACAAATCTGGTCGTACCGCCGCATAAATATGTAAGCGACAACGTTATTATCGTTGGCGTAGATGGGGAGGCAGCGTAATGAGCTTAATGAATTGGATTGATGATCGTTTTCCAGCGACGAAAATGTGGAATGACCATTTAGCTAAATATTACACACCGAAAAATTTCAATTTCTGGTACTTCTTTGGTTCATTAGCACTGATGGTGCTGGTAATTCAGATTATTTCTGGAATATTCCTAACCATGCATTACAAGCCAGACGGCGCGATGGCGTTTGCTTCTGTTGAGTACATCATGCGCGATGTGCCATACGGTTGGTTGATTCGTTACATCCACTCGACTGGTGCGACAGCGTTCTTCGTCGTGGTTTATCTGCATATGTTGCGCGGTATGATGTACGGTTCATACAAAAAGCCACGTGAACTTATATGGCTGTTTGGTATGTTCATCTATGTTGCGTTGATGGCTGAAGCATTCATGGGTTACTTATTACCATGGGGCCAGATGTCTTACTGGGGCGCGCAGGTAATTATTTCACTGTTTGGTGCCATCCCTGTTATCGGTGATGACCTGACATTATGGATACGTGGTGACTTCGTTATCGGTGATGCAACATTGAATCGCTTCTTCGCGCTTCACGTTATCGCACTACCATTCGTACTGGTTTTCCTTGTTGTGGCACATATTCTTGCACTGCATGAAGTAGGTTCTAACAATCCAGACGGTGTTGAGATTAAGAAACTGAAAGACGCTGATGGCGTGCCATTAGACGGCATTCCTTTCCACCCTTACTACTCGGTTAAAGATATCGTAGGCGTGGTGGTGTTCCTGTTCTTCTTCAGCATAGTGTTGTTCTACTTCCCTGATGGTGGTGGTTACCTGTTAGAGCATGCAAACTTTATTGCTTCTGATCCGTTGAAGACACCTGAGCATATTGCACCGGTTTGGTACTTCACACCTTTCTACGCAATCTTACGTGCAGTTCCTGATAAGTTGATGGGTGTTGGTACGATGGGTGCGGCGATTGTAGTGTTGTTCTTCCTGCCATGGATAGACCGCTGCAAAGTGAAGTCTATTCGTTATCGCTCAATTGTATTTAAATTGAACTTGCTTGTATTTGGTGTCAGCTTTGTAGTGCTGGGCTGGTTAGCTATGCAGCCAGCAACAGAGATACTGACAATGTTCTCTCGCATTTTCACTTTCTTATATTTCGCTTTCTTTGTTGTGCTTTTTGTCACATCTAAAAACGAAAAAACTAAGCCTGTTCCAGATAGGGTGACATCATGAAATCACTAGTTAAATTATTAATAATCGCTGTAATGTTGACGCCAGTAATGGCTGCAGCATCTGGTGGTGCGAAACTACTGAAAGCGCCGATTGATATAAATGATAAAGAATCATTGCGTCGCGGTGCACAAGCTTTTGGTGATTACTGCTATAGCTGTCACGCTGCATCGTTCATGCGTTTCAATCGTATTGCTAAAGACCTGGATATGGAAGAGCAAGAAGTACGTGAGATGTTGATTCATACCTATAATGAAAAAGGTGCACCAACTAAGATTGGTGATCTGATGGAAGTCTCAATGACAGATGCTTACGCAGAAAATGCGTTTGGTACTTCTGTTCCTGACCTCACATTGGCTGCTCGTGCACGTGGTGCTGACTGGATATACACTTATCTGCGCAGTTTCTATGTAGATGAAGATCGTCCTACTGGCTTCAACAACGCTGTGTTCCCTGATGTTGGTATGCCTCACGTTTTATGGTCACTGCAAGGTCTGCAAGAACCTGTTTATGAAACAGTAATGCATGGTGACATAGAAGTTGACGAGATCGTTCACTTCGAAAAGATACAAGACGGAAAATTAACCCGTGTTGAATACGATGTGTTCCTTGGTGATCTGACCAACTTTATGGTTTACATCGCAGAACCTGTACAAGTTGAGCGTCGCAGCATGGGCTGGAAAGTCATGTTGTTCCTGGTTGTTCTTTTTGGCTTTGCTTTCGCATTGAAGAAAGAGTACTGGAAAGACGTACACTAAAGCACTGTTTAACAGCGTTGGCTATACAATATTTGTGTGTCCAGCGCTGTTGATGTTTTTACAAAATAATTTTATGAAGTAGCTATAAAATAGCAGAAAAATTGTTTTATTTATTTTCATTAGTTGTTTAGTTATTTACGTAATTACTAGATTAATGAAGCACACCTTCCAACTGGAAAACCTATGAATTTATATACAACGGCAACGTCAATACTGTGTCATCGCACACGTATCGTTTTAAACGAAAAAGATATTGTCCATGAACTTATTCTGGTGGACCCTAAGAAAATGCCTGAAGATTTAATTGATTTAAACCCTTATGGTAGTCTGCCAACATTGGTTGATCGTGATTTAGTGTTATATAACTCACGTGTAATCATGGAGTACCTGGAAGAGCGTTTTCCACACCCACCACTAATGCCTGTCGGTCCTGTGCAGCGCGCTCAGACACGCCTGGCATTGTTTCAGGTTGAGAGCGACTGGTATCCTCTGATTGAAATTATTGAAACCAAAGGTGAAAAAGCGGTAGCAAAAGCTAAAAAAGATCTGGCTGAAAGTATTGCTTCAGTTGCTGAGATATTTAATGCTATGCCTTATTTTCTTAGTGAAGACTTCTCGCTGGTTGATGCCAGTGTTGCGCCTATATTGTGGCGTTTACGTCATTATGGTATCGAGATGCCTAAAGAAGCTAATTCAATTAACGTCTATGCAGACCGTCTGTTCGAGCGTGATGGCTTTAAACTGAGTCTTACAGAATCAGAACGCGAAATGCGTTTGTAGTTATCCGTTGACAGGCCTCAGGTCTGTTACTGATTACTCATTCACTGTAATATATTGGTATGCAGATGACATCCAGTAGACCTTACCTAGTCCGTGCAATCTATCAATGGGTTGCTGATAACGGTATGACGCCACACTTGCTGGTTGATGTTGAAGTTGATGGTGTTCAGGTTCCTACTGAGCATATCCAGAATGGTAAAATAATCCTGAATATTGCGCCTATGGCGATTAGTAACTTAGTGCTGGGTGATACGGAAATTACTTTTAGTGCGCGGTTCTCAGGCAAGTCTTTGGGTATCTATGTTCCTGTAGAGGCAGTACTTGCTGTTTATGCCAAAGAAAATGGCCAAGGTATGATGTTCTCGGAAGATGATGATGCAATCTCGGCGCCAGATGATGGCGGTAACGACGACCCTGATACGGATCCTGATAAACCTAAACGACCGAGCTTACACGTCGTAAAATAACTCTATAGCTGCGTATTGCGCACTACAAGTTCTATCCACCAAGTAGTTGGTGATCAACCAGATCACAGATACAGTGAATTACTAACAGATGTACTTCTTGAATTCTTGCTGTTGAATCAGAAGGTACGCGTATTTCAACATCGTTTAAAGCCAGGCGTTCCGCCATATCTCCACCTGACTTCCCGCTTAGGGCTATTACGGTCATTTCACGTTCATGGGCAGTGTCAATTGCCATGATGACATTCTCCGAGTTACCGCTAGTGCTTATAGCAAGTAAAATATCATCTGCGTGACCCAACGTGGTTACTTGTTTGGAAAATATTTGATTATAGTGATAGTCATTAGCTATTGAGGTGATGGTCGAGCTATCTGTGGTCAGAGCGATTGCCGGCAGGCCAGGGCGTTCCATCTCAAAACGATTAAGCATTTTAGAGGAAAAGTGTTGCGAGTCACCAGCAGAGCCGCCATTGCCACAGGAAAGGACTTTGCCACCATTTAAGAAACATTGGGTAATTATTTGAGCGCCACGACTGATTGGTTCAGCCAGCATTTCAGCCGCCATTTGCTTGGTGCTGATACTGTCTTGAAAGTTTTTGTTTATTCGTGAGATTAAATCCATAATTTAGTCACCAGAGACTTACTAGATTGAGTATTCTTAAAAAGCATTTGTTACCCAGTCAAAAGTATATTCTTCTTCGTTATTATTAGTTTGATTGTTTTTTGACATGGAAACAACATCAAAGCGTGCGTTTTTATATTTGCTGTGTTGCTGTAAGTATAGTTCAGCCGTTTTTCTTAGTTTGAATTGTTTCGACGGGGTGATGCTTTCCAGTCCACCGCCAAAGAGGTTGTTTTTTCGGAATCGAACTTCGATAAAGACCAGCATGCTTTTGTCCCGCATGATGAGATCTATCTCACCTTGTCGGCCACTGTAATTTTTTTCTACTAACCGTAAACCTTGTGTTTTTAGATAGTCACAGCAGGCTACTTCTGCATCTTCTCCCTGTTGTAGATGAGTCGCTTTCAATAATTGTTGCTTAGGGGGGAGACCTAAGGTCTGTCCCCAGTGTTGGCTGGTTTGGCAAGGGTTGTTTCAATGATCTCTGGTTCAAAATAAATCGGTCTGCCTTTAATGAATTTTGCCCACAGTAATTTGCGGGTAACGCGGTTATTTTTATCTAATTGAATATTGCCTGTTTGTCCTGCATAAGTCGCAAATTCTTTGTTGCCTAGATAGTCGAGATTGTTTATCAGGTGGTAGGCATCTATGCCTAGGGCAAATAATCGAGTAAAGTTTTCCTGTTCTGGCCAATTCTTTTTGAACGTTTTTGACAGCGCTGAATTATTTTGCAGTATCCAGGGGAGGTCGCAAAATACTATGCCATTAAGATCGCGATCAAGCTCGCGATCAAGTTTTCCGGTATAGATATGTGATGTTGAATACACCGGTAATTTTCCAGCGTGATGAAATTTGAATGAGGGCATGATACTTCTTGCGGAGCGGTGTGTTGCGGCAAGAAAAATCATATCAATGTCCTGGCGTCGATAGGACTCGCTCTGTGTTTTTACGCCAATTAAATTTTCGATCTTCCGGCGACGAATATCGCTCTGGTCAAGATTGAAAAGTTGTCTGATAGGGCGTTTGTAATCATTGGTGGTGGTGACGTAGTCAGCAGACGCTAATACTTGTCCACCCAGCAGCGTGTAATGTTCGGTAAATGCCTGACTTAAACGTTTGCCCCATTCACTGTCCGGGTAAAAAACGGCAGCGCGTAATTTGTTTTGTCTGATGGCTAGTTCAGCTACCTGGCGCGCTTCATCTTCTGGTGACAAGCCAAACTGAAAGAGATTATCTGTAGTATTGAACTCACTTTCTGAGTAATTCAATGTCAGTACGGGTACATCAAGTTCTTTCTGTTGGGCAAGTTGACTAATAACGACCTTGTCTAGTGGTCCAATAATATTGGTTGCGCCATCATCCAATGCTTGTTCATAGAGCTCTTTGAATGTTAAGTCTTTGTTGTTACTGTCGTAAAAGTGAATTTCAGGTTTTGTCGCAGTGTTTATATCGCTGTAATAGGCGCTTAAGATTCCATTTTTTATGTTGGTTGTAATGTTGGCGAGATTACCGCTCATCGGTAATAGTACAGCGATGTATTTTTTGTTGGTGATATCAGCCTGATAGATTGTAATCAGTTCTTGCAGAAAACTATCATTGACCGGGTGTGCCGGGTAGCGTGTTCCCCAGTTAAGTAAGTCATCTTCCAGACGGCTAATATTTTGCTGACCAGCGCGCATCACCTTCGTCAAGTCAAGCCAGCCATTTATAGTCTCGTTATTGCTGCGCTGATTTTTTAACTGAATATTAGACAGGTTGGAAAGTGTTGCCCATATTTTTCTGTTATTTAGATTTTTACCTTTACTGTCGGTGATGTATGTATCGAGTTGAACGCGTCGGTCAACTGCGTGCATATATCTCGTGGAAAGAAAATCCAGATCTGCTTTTAAAGAAAAGTAGTTGATCTGTTGTTCGCGTGTTATTGCTTTTATTTCATTGATAAGCTGAGTGGCTAAAAGAGCATCCTTTCTTTGAATGGCAATTTCGGCTGAAATAAGCAATATTTCTGCAGTTTCAATTTTGGCGCTGCTCTCATCAGTGGCATGCCGATTGTCACTTTTATCCTTGAGCCATGCTAATTGTGCCTCAGCTAGCTGAACTTCGTCGGCTTCTATATATAGGTGTGCAGCCAATGCGCGGTATTTAAACTGTTCCGCTTCGGTATCACTGTCCTCGGCGAGCTCCAGCAATCTTTCAGCTTCTTCGGTTAGTGTCACCTGCTTTTCAGTTGCGGGCTTGGTTTTTTCCGTGACTTCCTGCTCTGGTTTTATCTGCTGGGTATCACAGGCGGAAAGTGCGACAATGGATAAAAATATAAAGAGTTTAAATGTGTGTAATTTCAAGATACTATCTGTTCGTTAACAGCGGTCAGTCAAAAGTGTATGGTTTATAAATGTGTATTTATAAGTGCTTGTTCAAAAATGAAGGTAACTATTTAGCAATTAGGCTAAGTATGTTTTGTGGGTCAATAAGTGTCAATCAATATTCCTGAGGAAAAAAACGTTCTGCATAATACGGTTGTGTCTGCCGGCACATTGTATCTTGTTGCGACCCCAATAGGTAATTTAGCTGATATAACACAGCGTGCTATATCTGTATTAGAACAGGTCGATTTAATCGCAGCAGAAGATACTCGACACAGTCAGCGTTTACTGGGGCACCTTGGAATTAAAGCCAAGTTAACGGCTTATCATGAGCACAACGAGGATCGTGTTACGCCAAGACTGCTGGATGAACTTGAGTCTGGGAAAACTATTGCAGTCATTTCAGATGCGGGCACGCCGCTAATAAGTGACCCCGGCTATCGTCTGGTAACACAAGCGCATGATAGAGGAATTCAAGTTTCTCCTGTGCCGGGTGTGTGTGCCGCTATAGCGGCTTTAAGTGTTGCTGGTCTGGCAACGGACTCATTCACCTTTGAAGGCTTTCCTCCGGCGAAACAGGGGGCACGAGTGCATTTCTTCGAGCCTCTGCTGGATCAGCAGCGTACCATGGTGTTTTATATCTCATGCCACCGGATAGTGGAAACCCTGAAAGATATGCGAGACATCTTTGGTGCTGATCGTCGAGTCACTTATGCCAGAGAAATCACCAAAACGTTCGAAACCATCAAACGAAAAACATTATCTGAGCTGATAGAGTGGATCGAGGCTGACGATAATCAGCGTAAAGGGGAAATAGTGCTGGTGGTCGATGGCGCAGCTGTTGAGCAGGGTGATAATCAGCAGGTCGATCAGTATCTAAAAGTGCTGCTCGCCGAGTTGCCGGTTAAGCAGTCAGTAAAATTGGTGGTCAAAATGACCGGTGAACATAAAAATGATGTTTATAAGCGAGCCTTAGAGCTTAAGGATGCCTGAGGTTATGAAGAAGCATCTGTTACTGGTTTTATGCTTATTTGTTTTTACTGGGGCCCCGGTATCCATTGTTCATGCTGAGAATGATAGAGCTTTTTTCTGGCAGGTGAATTCCGATAACTCAGAACAATCAACCATTTATCTGATGGGCTCAATTCATTTTGCGGATAAAAGTTTTTATCCGCTAAGAAAGGAAATTGAGGATGCATTTATTCAATCTGATGTGCTTGTTGTAGAGCTGGATATCAGTAAAACGGATCATCAGGTTTATAATAATCTGTTAGCACGGAGCGGTGTCTACAAAGATGGTGCTACCATAAAAGATGTCATTTCAGATGAGACGTGGTTGCAGCTACGTCAACGTTTGCGTTATTTAAATGTGCCTTATGACTCGATCAAGAATTATAAGCCCGGTATCCTGGTATTGACCCTGAGCGCTTTGCAGGTGATAAAAATGGGTTTTGATCCGGAGTTGGGAATTGATGCCTATTTTCTGGCAAAAGCGGTCAACCAAAATTTATCTGCAGCAGGTAAAACAAAACAGATTATAGAGCTGGAAACACTGGAGAAGCAGTTAAATCTTTTTTTGAATATTCCTAATGGTGAGCTTTTATTGAAAGAAAGTCTGTATTCGCTTGATGAGGCTGAATTGTTAATGGCAGAGATGGTTCACTACTGGAAAAAAGGCGATGACAAATTAATGAATAAGCTACTGTTTGAAGATGCGCTGACGGACTACCCTGCATTTAGCACTATCTACGACAGCCTGTTTTACGATAGAAATCAGCAGATGACCATAAAAATAGATCAGATGCTAAAGCAGAAAGGACGTTATTTTGTGGTTGTCGGCAGCGGCCACCTGATTGGCTACAATGGGATTGTGGCTAAGCTTAGAAAGAAAGGCTATACGGTAAAACGTTTGTAGTTATAAGTTTTAAGTCCCAAGTTGTAAAACTTAAAACTTAAAACTTAAAACTTAAAACTTACTACTATTTTCTATATTCCCAGCTTCTTTTCCAGGTAGTGAATATTGGTTCCACCTGCCTGAAAATTTGCATCCGCTAAAATTTCTTTATGCAGCTCAATATTAGTATTGATGCCAGTAATACTGATCTCGTCGAGCGCACCTTGCATGCGTGCCAGCGCAACCTCACGGTCACAACCGTAAGCAATTAATTTACCAATCATAGAGTCATAATGCGGTGGTACGGTATAACCACCGTAGATATGCGTGTCTACGCGTATACCAGGGCCACCAGGTGGATGGTAACGTTCAATTTTTCCCGGTGAAGGAATAAAGGTTTTGCTATGTTCTGCATTTAAGCGGCATTCAATAGCGTGTCCTTTTATTTCGATATCGCTTTGCTTCATGCGCAGTTTTTGACCATCAGCGATGTATAGCTGTTCTTTAATAATATCGATACCAGTAATCATTTCAGTAACCGGGTGCTCTACCTGAACACGGGTATTCATCTCAATGAAATAAAATTCACCGTCCTGATATAAGAATTCAAACGTACCAGCACCGCGGTATTTAATTTTGTTACAAGCATCAACACAGCGTTGACCGATTTTTTTACGTTGTTTAGGCGTAATGCCTGGAGCCGGTGCTTCTTCAACAACTTTCTGGTTGCGGCGCTGCATAGAGCAATCACGTTCACCGAGGTGAACAGCATTGCCTTGTCCGTCAGATAAAATCTGTATCTCAACATGGCGTGGTGTTTCAAGGTATTTCTCCATGTACACCATGTTATTGCCAAAGAAGGTTCCTGCTTCCTGCTTGGTTAAGGCGACCGAGTTGGTTAAGGTTGCATCGGAATGAACCACACGCATACCGCGACCACCACCACCACCAGCTGCTTTGATGATAATTGGATAACCAATTTTGTTGGCTATCTTGATGTTTTCATCATTGTCTTCGCCGAGCGGACCGTCAGAACCGGGCACGCAAGGTACGCCAGCGCTCTTCATTGCTTTAATCGCTTCGACTTTGTCGCCCATGATACGAATTGATTCTGCTTTTGGGCCGATGAAAATAAAACCGCTATCTTCAACGCGTTCGGCAAAGTCAGCATTCTCAGATAAAAAACCATAACCGGGGTGAATAGCGACCGCATCGGTAACTTCAGCCGCACTAATAATGGCAGGTACGTTCAAGTAGCTTTGATCAGATGGCGCTGGACCGATACAAACGGCTTCGTCAGCAAGTCGCACGTGTTTTAAATCACGGTCAGCTTCTGAATGGACGGCTACTGTCTTTATGCCTAACTCACGACAGGCGCGCAAGATACGTAATGCAATTTCGCCTCTATTGGCGATAACAACTTTCGATAACATAAAACTGTGCCTTATTCGATAACGATAAGAGGTTGGCCAAACTCAACAGGTTGAGCATTTTCAACAAGAATGGCTTTAACCATGCCTGATTTATCGGCTTCAATCTGATTGAGAATTTTCATCGCTTCGATGATGCAGACGGTATCACCTTCACTAACGCTGTCGCCAACTTTGACAAATGCTGGCGCGCCAGGAGAAGCACATGTATAGAATGTGCCTACCATTGGTGAGTCGACGGTGTGCCCGCTGATAGCAGGAGTGTCATCGCTGCTTTCAGGTTCAGCAGCAGGTGCTGCAACTGCAACAGGAGCGGCTACAGGTGCTGCCGCAAATTGTTGTACAGGTGCCGCTGCACCAGAGCCATAACGTGAGATACGTACTGACTCTTCACCTTCGTTAATTTCAATTTCAGCGATGCCGGATTCTTCCAGCAGCTCAATGAGTTTTTTTACTTTACGAATATCCATAAGAATAGACCTTTAAGGGTTTAGCCCTGTTTTTGTTTTAGTTGCGATATGGCTGCCTGTAACGCCAGTTCATAACCTTGTGCACCAAGGCCTGAGATAACACCAACAGCAATATCAGAAAAATAAGAATGTTCACGAAACGCTTCACGTGCATGGACATTGGATAAGTGAATTTCAATGAATGGAATATCAACACCACTCAATGCGTCTCGTAGTGCAACACTGGTATGCGTGAAAGCAGCGGGATTAATGATGATAAATCGTACACCATTCTTAGCTGCCTGATGGATATGTTCGATAAGATCAACTTCTGCGTTGCTCTGTACGCTTTCCATGCTAAGGCCGTTATCATCGGCGATTTTTGACAGCGTATTGTTTATGCTGTCGAGTGTATCTGAGCCATAATGTTCAGGCTCACGTGTGCCTAACAAGTTAAGATTGGGACCATTGATGACGAGCAAATCGGGCATATTTCAGTGTTATATTGTGGTGTTTTTGACCACTTTCCAGAGATATATAATAATATGCTAATGATTGTGCATAAAAACTGCCTAAATGTCTAGTATTTCGTCGAATTTGTAGCGAAATTCGTTAAATAGATCGAGTTTTAATGTCTTAGAGCGTGAAGCCTCTTTCTTCGAGTAATTCTTTTGCACGTATCTTGCTTAGTTCTCCCCTGAACGTGTTGCTAATTTCGCCGTCACGATTGATGATTACGGTGTAAGGAAGTGCCCCGATGCCGTTTCCATAGCGTTTTGCCAAGTTAACGCCATCTGCCTGCACTACCAAAGAAGGGTAATTTATACCCAGTGTTTCAGCAAACTCACGAACAGCCTCTTCATCATCAATAGCAATACCAACAAATTGAAGTCCCTGATCACCGTATGCTGACTGCAGTTCGATAAAGTCGGGTATTTCCTTTTTGCAAGGTGGGCACCAGGTCGCCCAGAAATTTAGAAAAATGACTTTGCCATCCCACTCTTTGATGTTTCGGTATTTGCCATCCAGATCAGGTGCGGCAAATTCAGGGCGTTGAATTCCAATAGCGGGATTATTACTTATTTGATTTTTACCGAGGTAATTTTGCAGAGTAAAACCGCTGCCGCCAGCAATGATGATGGCGACAATAAATATTAGGGTGTTTTTCATTTTATATAAGAGGGGTGTTGACTGAATTAATTCAGTGTATTTTATATGAAACTGGTTTTATATTGATAATTACTTGCTCACTTATTTTTTTGCGGCACTTACACAGTTGGCAAGCTACTTACCTGTAGGAGATTTTTCCCATTCCGCGAATTTTTGTTTTTTCTGTTTTTCTAATTTTTATCTGACTTCGGTCCACTCTTAAAGATTGCGGTCATCGCACCGCAGGCGAGTCACTCTTTTGCTACAGCCCAAAAGAGTAACCAGAAAAGACCGTCGCGACGCCTGGCGCCCCTGTAAAAAACACAGGGGTTCCCACTAAGATGTTGTTGATATCATGCTGTGAAAAAACTCGCCCACGTTGAAAAAAAACACGTATGCTCAGACAGTTTTCACAGAAAACTTATGACATCAGCAGCATCTCAGTGGCTTGGCTAATGCGAGAGAAGGTCAAAGTCAGAAACGAGATTTTTTTTCATTTTTTCATTTTGTTTTTAGGTTCCCTTCTCGTTTGCTGAATGAAGCGGTGTTGGTAGAGGAAATATTAATCATGTTCGGCCTGTTAGCTCTGTGCGCCCGGATGGCGCATCAGAGCGACTCGTTGGCAACACTGCAGCATTCAGGCATCCCGAGTGCTTTTCTCGGGACAAACGGAGTGGGATGGCATTCTTTTGGTTACTTTTCTTTTGCTATTGAAAGAAAAG
>JAUVDN010000004.1 GCA_030595325.1 Gammaproteobacteria bacterium
AGCAACTGCTTCTTCTGAAGCATACTGAATCAATGGTTTATCAACCACTGTAAGCATTTCTTTAGCGATGGCTTTGGTTGCTGGTAAAAATCGTGTGCCTAAACCTGCGACAGGAAAAACTGCCGTACGAATTGAACTCATGTTGATATCCTAAATTTGTTTAAAATAATATGTAGTAACTATATATAGTTACTAACCTATATATTATCGGTTAGTTATCGATTTGTTATAGATTATAAATAAATGCTATTTATGGTGGATTTTAGACTATGTTGGCACGCATGTTCAGGTGACTATGGTAAAATGTTCGTCTAATTATTAAATTAGCTAGTTTTTCTAGTGGTTTCTTTAAACTCAAAATCCACATCGAATATTAAAAGCAGAAATATTATATGACTTACGTAGTTGTCGAAGATTGTATTAAGTGTAAACACACCGATTGTGTTGATGTTTGCCCAGTAGACTGTTTCCATGAAGGACCTAATTATCTGGTTATCGATCCTGAAGAATGTATCGATTGCACACTGTGTGAACCGGAGTGCCCGATAGGTGCTATTTTTGCCGATGACGATGTACCCGAAGGTCAGGAGCAGTTCATCGAGCTCAATGCTGAATTAAGCCTGGAATGGCCAGTAATAAATACTAGCAAAGAATCACCGGCTGATGCTACTGAGTGGGAAGGCAAACCTGACAAGCTAGCGCTGTTAGAACGTTGATAGATAATAACTAATTACCTGGCCCACCTCTTAATTAAGCAAAGTAACAAACCCACAATAACCCCGTAACTATAAAGCCCTGATCAGGGGTCATGAAGATAATATTTCTGTGAATAGTTCGCCAGTAATTGAAGTACCTGCACATAAAAATATACTTCGATACTCAGCTGAATTTATCATTGAGCAGTTTGGTGAACAATTACCCGACTTTTCAAATCTATACGTCCTGTTGCCACATGCGCAGACCACTCAGCAATTCAATCAGGCACTTTACCGTCAGCTAGATTCTAACGTAGCTGCCATTATTCCTCCATGGTCTGGCACCTTAAGGAGCTGGGCAAATGTATTCTCTGACAATGAACATCCTGACCACCCAATTATCAGCGAACAAGCTCGTCAGTTATTGTTTATTGAAGCTTTGCAACAACACCCTGACTTATTCAAAGAAGAAAATAAATGGCAAGTTACACAAGCACTTCTAAAATTCTTTGATGATCTGAGTTTAAACCAGAACAATCTTTTTACTTCAGCAGAAGAATGGGACAGTAAACTGCATCAGGCCTATGGCATAGAAAAGAAAAACTTTCAGTTTGAAAGCTTACAACATGAAAGCAAACTGGTTTATACATTATGGCATGCATGGCAAGAACAGCTCTCTGGCAATCAGCTGTATGATGAAACAGGCGATTACCTTTCCAGATTAAAGGCCGCTTCTACAAAATTTATTAATACCGAGCCAGGGAAGCAATATTTTATATGTTTAGGGTTATCGCAATACACTAAAGCAGAAATCGATTTTATAAATCATCTTGTTTCCAATAACCGATGTATCGTTTTAGAACACGAAAAAACAATATCCACTGACACAAACGGTGAAATAGATGACTCTTTTATTGCAGATAATCATGCCTACGCTAACTTTTTAAACAAGACTTTTTCAACGTCAGCTACAAATATTAAGCAGCGTGCAAAAATGTTTAGTGATGAGTTTTCTGACACACTGCCTTTTTCCGTTTATCTAGCTAAAGATGAAGAACAACAAATACGTGCCATTGATTATGCTGTCCGTAGCAGTATTACCAAAGGCAACAACAGTATTGCCATCGTCAGTGAAGACAGAAAACTATCAAGGCGTCTGCGCGCCTTGCTGGAACGTGCAAACATTCAGTTACAGGATAATGCTGGCTGGTCACTGGCCACAACACAAGCGGCTACCGTTATCGATCGTTGGCTTGAGTGTATCGAAGAGGATTTCAGTGCTTACCCCCTACTCGATTGCTTAAAGTCGCCTTTTGTAAACTTCGGCGCCAGTGAAACGAATACTGATACAATATTCGATGAAAGTTTTAAAACAAATTACAAGCAGAACATATATCGTTTTGAACATGATTTAATCTTTCATGAAAACGTTAGTAGCAATATCTCAGAATATAAAAAACAACTGAAAATAAGATTAAAACGCCTGACACACTGGCCACAAGATTCCTACAAAGATCTTATCGATATATTGGACCACCTGGAAACATGTGCAAAACCTTTAACATCGCTACATACAGATAACAAAAACATTAAGCTGACTGATTTTCTTAGTTCACTTATTACCAGCCTAAAATCACTGGGTATCATACACTGCTACCAGTCAGATGAAGCTGGGCTTATTTTATTAGAAACACTCGCATCACTTAAACAGAGCACTGAATATTCTGATCCTCTATTAAGCTGGCATGACTGTCGACTATGGCTAGGCATGGCACTTGAATCTCAAAATTTTACGCCACCAAAAAACAATTCTAACGTGCAACTGATGACACTGGAGCAATCATCCTGTCTTCAGTTCGATTTAATAATAATTGCTGCCACAGAATCTCAACACTTTCCTGGCAGCGCAGATATCTCGCCATTCTTTAACCAGGCCGTTCGTGCCTCACTCGGGCTAAGCACCTGGAGTGAACAACGTGAGCAACGGCACGAATTATTTAATCGC
The DNA here is from genome assembly GCA_030595325.1 of Gammaproteobacteria bacterium. Taxonomy (GTDB): domain Bacteria; phylum Pseudomonadota; class Gammaproteobacteria; order SZUA-229; family SZUA-229. The sequence goes on from JAUVDN010000004.1 coordinate 2,701, forward strand.
ACCTTGCTCTCAGCACCTGAAATATTATTAACCGCGTGTAATGAAGAGAAAGGTGAAGAGAAACCTGTTTCACCCTGGTTAGAACTGCTGATTAATTTCTACGAACTTGCCTACAACAGAAAACCAATTAATAACGAGCTGAAACAACTGGTTGACGATGGCAGTGAAGTCTTTAACGCGGATAGTCATACACTACCAGAACTCGCGCAACAACCTGCACCTAGCGCAGTGGACGAACTAATCCCTGAAAGAATTTCTGCCAGCTCCTACCAGCGTTTAATTAATTGCCCCTACCAGTTCTTTGCTGCCGATAACCTACGGCTTAAGGCATTAGAAGAACTCAGTGACGAGTTAAAAAAATCAGATTACGGCGAACGCATCCACCTGATATTACAAGTATTTCACAATGGCCATGATTACCATGGCAATGCTTTCCCAAATAAAATAACTGACAATAATCGCAGCGAAGCAGAGCTTTACCTTAACGAACTATCTGAAAAAATATTTCTTATAGATCTGGTAGACAATGCACTTCATCGAAGCTGGTTGTATCGGTGGAAAAAACACATTCCGGCATATATAAGCTGGCAGATTCAACAAGAATTAGAATGGGCATTTTATGCCAGTGAAAAGAATCTTGAGATAGAACTAGATATCGACAGTGATCAGACAATCAAAATATATGGCCGGCTTGATCGCATCGATAGCAGTAAGACCAACAATTCACATGCCATTATTGACTACAAAACCGGGGCTACAGCTAAACAAATCGATGTCGATAGTGGTGAAAATGTTCAGCTTTCCACCTATGCCTTGCTCGAGCCCGAGGCCGATGAAGTCAAATACTTATCCGTGGATTCATCAAATCAAAAAGTAGAAAACAGGTCATCTTTGAGTGGTGACAATCTTGACGTCAATCGAGACAAAAATATCAGCCGTTTAATTGATATGTTTAAACAGATTAAAAATCAGCAAGCATTACCCGCCTGGGGTGATGAGATAGCTTGCCGTTTCTGTAATTTTTCAGGGTTATGCCGAAAGGCAGAGTGGTCGGAGTAAATAGCACTCCAATGAATAATGAATAATGAATGGTAACAGATAAAATAAAAAAGCTTCATTTCGAAAAATGAAGCTTTTTATAGTCAGTCGCTTATTATCTATTATTATTTTACTGCAAACAGTGAGCCTGCAACACTATTAAAGTACACATGGTTTTCACTTATTACAGCGCCGGAATAAATATTGCCATCGACACGATATTTCCATCGCTTGGCTCCATCATTTGCGTTAAGCGCATATAGATGCCCATCAGTACTGCCGACAAAAACCGTGTTAGACGCAACACTGACTGGTGCGAACACACTCGCTTCTGTTCTAAACTCCCATTCACGCGTTCCATCTTCTGCATCATAGGCATATATGTATCCATCTTTACTGCCGACGAATACTCTATCGTGATATATCGCAGGTGATGACAAAACAGGACCCGATGTCTTCTTAACCCAGGATTGCTGTCCAGTATGAATATTTACCGCATAGACGCGTTTATCATCAGAACCAAAGTAAACATTGCGTTCATCAACAGCTGGTGAAGAATGTATTTTGCCGTTTGTCTTAAATTTCCAGTATTCCTGACCGGTTTGACGGTTTACTGCATACATGTGACCACCAAGTGTTCCGAAATAAATGTAGTTGCCAAACACTGCGGGTGAACTATAGATAGGTGATTTAGCGTTAAAACTCCACTTTCTAAAACCTGTCTTTGCATCTGCCGCATACAAATTTCCGTCTTCACTGGCGAAATAGATTATGCCGTCAACAATAATCGGTGACGAAGAAATCGGTCCCTTTGTTTCCTGCTTCCAAACCAGAGACTGATTGCTGGCTTTAATCGCATAAAGCGTTTTATCCCAGCTACCGACATAGACAATACCGTCAGATACAGCCGGTGTTGATTCTACGTTGCCGCCTGTCTTATAGCGCCATTTCAATTGGCCATCTTTCTGATTAACTGCGTACAAGTGTTTATCATTACTACCTAGATATATTGTGCCATCCGCAACCACTGGTGATGAGTAGGTTTTATCTGGCGCACTATACTTCCAGTGCAGTGAGTTCAGTCTGATTGGTGCATCATCGCCGTAGACTGCTGTATGGCTAGCATCACCACGAAACATGGTCGTTTTTCCACTGCCACATGCAGTTAGGACCAGCATCGAAGCTGTCAGCCCTGTAATCAATAGATTTTTAATTGTAGTTTTCATAAAAGTAGACTTCATATAACGTTTATTATTTATCTTGAAATTATTCATTTCTAAAAGCTCCAACATTCCCTAGTATTTTTATAATGCCGTAACATGTTTACAGGCATGCTTAATTGTAGATTTTATTGCAATGTTTATTACATTTTTTATTGTATGAAGAATAGACTAAATTTAAGAGAAATTGCTTAATACGATTTCTTCTTTATTACTTTTTCAACACTTGTGAGTGCTATCTGCTTGAGCTATCTGCTTGAGCTATCTATTTGAGCCATATGCCGCTCCAGCATTACATAAAAGCTCATAAGCGATACTATTACTCGCTGCGGCAACATCATCCACACTTAGCTCATTACCCCAAAGCACAACACGATCACCTATTTTTACATCTACATCAGACAGATCTATACAGATACTATCCATCGATACACGACCGAGTAACGCACAACGCTCCCCACTCACCCAGACCGGTGTACCATTGTTCGCATGCCGAGGGTAACCGTCGCCATAACCTACGGCAACAATTCCCACCGTTAAGTCTTTGTCGCTACTAAAAGTACTGCCATAACCGATGGCCTCACCGGCTTTAACCGGTTTGATATCGATAAGGATTGATTCAAACTGCATCGCCGGTTGCAGCTTAAGCTCTACTGCAGAAGTGCCCGAAAATGGCGATGAGCCATACAACATAATACCCGGGCGTACGATTTCAAAATGACTTTTGGGAATACCCATTATCGCAGCCGAGTTAGCCATACTGCAATTAACATTAATATCATTAGTTACATTAAGAAAAGATTCTAACTGGTTGATATTTAGTTTATTATTGGGGTCGTCAGCATTCGCAAAATGACTCATCAGGTAAACATCGTTTACCTGTTCACAATTACGCAGTTGACCAAAAAACTCATCCACCTCACCTACAGAAATGCCCAGACGATGCATGCCAGTATCAACTTTTAGCCAGACATCTATGGCTGATGATGTTTCATTCTTCAACAAAATATCCAGCTGTGAGCGCTGATGAACAACCGTTGATATATTTAATGCAGCAAACTGATCGAGTTCTTGCGTATTGTTAAAACCATGTAACACCACAAGTGGCTTGTCACAGCCAGCATCACGTAACGCAAAGGCTTCTTGAGGCATGGCAACAGCAAAGATATCGGCTGCTGCTAAATGCTCAGCCACTTCCAGCATGCCATGACCGTACGCATTAGACTTGATCACTGCCATGACCTGGCAGTTCGGAGCATACTCTCTAACGAGATTTAGATTATGTGATAATGCATCTGGATTGATTGAAACACTGGCACGACGCCACGGTGTTGATTGAGACTCAATCATTCAAACCCATCGTTGTTGTACATTTCAGGTATGTAATTTTCAAATTTGGTGTATTTACCCAAAAATGTAAGCAGAGATTTTCCAATTGGACCATTACGCTGTTTGGCAATGATGATTTCAGCGACACCTTTCTGCGGGCTGTCATCGTTATAGACCTCATCACGGTAGATGAAAACGATTAAATCTGCATCTTGCTCAATCGCTCCCGATTCACGCAGGTCTGACATTACCGGGCGTTTATCCGGACGTTGCTCCAGACTACGGTTTAGCTGCGATAACGCGATAACCGGTACTTTTAACTCTTTAGCCATGGCTTTCAAACTACGTGAGATTTCTGAAATCTCCGTTGTACGGTTTTCATTACTGCCATGAATCTGCATTAACTGCAGGTAGTCGATGATAATTAACCCTAAACCGTGTTGCCGCTTTAAACGTCTGGCGCGTGCTCTGATATCACTGGGTGATAACGCCGGCGTATCATCAATGAATATTTTAGTTTCAGACAGGATATGAATCGCCGATGTAATGCGTGCCCAATCTTCATCTGTTAACTGACCGGTTCGAATATGGTGAGCATCAACACGACCTAAGGAGGAGATCATACGCATGGTAAGTGAATCACCCGGCATCTCCATACTGAATATGGCCACGGGCAGCTTGTCTGCGATGGCCGCGTTTTCTGCAATATTCATCGCAAAAGTCGTTTTGCCCATAGAAGGACGACCCGCAACAATAACCAGATCAGATTCCTGCAAACCTGTGGTCATTTCATCAAATTTATCAAATCCGGTGGATACACCGGTTATACCGCCATCACTGTTAAAAAGCTTATCGATTTTATCAACGGTTTTTGACAGCAGTAATTTCATCTCTTGAAAACCACTGGTGCCGCGAGAGCCTTGCTCAGCGATATGAAATACTTTTTTCTCAGCGTTATCGAGCAATTCCTTACTATCGCGCCCTTCAGGTTGAAAACCGCTACTACTAATATCTGTACCAACCGCTATTAATTGACGCAATACCGACTTTTCGCGGACGATGTTAGCATAGGCAACGATGTTCGCTGCACTTGGCGTATCTTTAGCCAAAGACCCTAAATAGACCAAACCGCCCGCCTGCTCAAGCTGTTCATTTTTTTCCAGACACTGGGACAAGGTAACCGCATCAAACGGATCGTTACGTGCCTCTAGTTCACGAATAGCTGAAAACAGCAGGCGATGGTCGTAACGATAAAAATCTTCTTCAACTAATTTGTCTGCAATGTTTTCCCAGGCACGGTTATCCAGTAATAAACCGCCAATAACAGCCTGCTCTGCTTCGATAGAGTGAGGTGGCACACGTAAGCTGCTGGTTTGACTGTCAGACATGACGTCTGATGATGGAAATGGTGCTGTTTCTGACATAAATAAATCCGTTGAATTGGACATTGATTATAAAGACACATGAGTCTTAACGGAAGGTATTTATAATTAATGAATAGGAACCTGGTAAATCAAATGATTTCTCATTGAGAAAATGTTTTTGGATGACTGTTTATGGCCATTAGCTGACCTCCAGAAAAAAATAAAATCAAAAGAATTTTCACCACAGAGGACACGGAGGTCACAGAGGTCACAGAGGTTTTTTATTGTTAACCGCGCCGCAGGCGCATTTAACAATAATAAGGCTTTCCTCTGTGACCTCCGTGTCCTCTGTGGTGAGTAGCTTTTAAAGTTTTTGACTTTGTCAGCTATGACTCAACAGCTGACTTCTTCGCGCATAAAAAAGACCCGCATATAGCGAGCCTTTTCAATTAACCATTACAGCAAAGATTATTCGTCTTCTTCACCAATAATAGTAACTTTAACTACCGCATCAACATCAGTATGAAGATGAAGTGTTACTTCATACTCACCCGCTTGACGAATAGGGCCTTCAGGAAGACGAACTTCACGCTTCTCAACGTCAACGCCTGCCGCTGTAACGGCAGAAGCGATATCAACATTACCGATAGAACCGAACAACTTGCCTTCAGTACCCGATTTAGCAGTAATACTGATAGTCATTGCTTCAATCAGCTCACGGCGTTTTTCAGCAGAAGCTATAGCGTCAGTGGCCATTTTTTCAAATTCAGCACGACGTGATTCAATTTCTGCTTTGTTTGCATCTGATGCAACTTTAGCCTTACCTTGTGGTAATAAGAAATTACGCGCATAGCCTGATTTAACATTAACCAGATCACCAATACTGCCAAGACGATCAATTTTTTCAAATAAGATGACTTCCATCTTTCTAACCTCTTCTTAAATCTAAGATGTAAAAACAATTAAGTAATTACTATGTATGTATCAATTCTTTGTACTTGTTACAGTGTCTGCCGAACCCGTTGACGAATATTCAGCCATGGGTCCACAAAGCCTGCAAAAACTAACAACAGCAACAAATGCGGTATAAAAAACATGATTATGTACAAAGCTATTAGCCATGTCGCATTAATCTTGCGTATATTTACAACTGCATGCAATAAAGACAATGCCTGCATACCATAGAGCACAAATACAACCGCTACCATAGCCACAGAAAATATATTGCCTAGCGCCATTGCTGCCAACATTATCGCAATAGCACTTACTGCAGATACTTTACCCAAATCCAGGCTTTGAAACTCTTTAGCAAAGCCACCCGGGTTAAAAAATACTGCTTGCCACCAACGCCCTATAAACAGACTCAACATGGTGCCAAATAAAATACTGCCTACAAACAGACCCGGTAAAAATCCTATTACCCAATCTTCAGTCTGTTTAAGTTCTGTCAGAGTAAATTCTTCTGACTGCTCAGCTAACTGCTGCACCAGCATATCCAGCGGTTCTCGCCAGTATTCACCAAAATTGGGGAATAACGCGTATATGAATACGACTGCTAATAACCCCACTATGGTCAAACCCTGCAAGCTCAACGCCAGTGATACTGTTTGGCGCAATACGCTTGCCGATAACCAGGCAGGCAACCAGGCTAATAATACAAAGATTATTGCTACCTGTGGTGCGTCAAAAATCAAATATGCAAATAACGCCGCACCTAACAAAGATAAACCAGTGATAAGTAATCCACTTTTAGGACCATTGACCAATGTAACCAGTACAATAGCCGCAGCGCTTATCCATGCTGCAGGCGGTACAGCAAGCCCCAATATTGCCATCGATGCTGCAACTAAAGCAGCCTGGCTTGGGCCTTTTAAAACAAAACTTGCCAGAAATAACACTCAATAAACCCCTCAGTGCTAGTCCTTCTCTGCGTTACAACAAAGCAGAACAGAGATAGATCTAAAAATGTCTATTTACTGATGACTATCTGTATAAGGCATAAGCGCAAGATAACGAGAAACCTTTATGGCTTTTGTTAATTTACGCTGATATTTAGCTTTTGTGCCAGTAATACGTGCAGGTACAATCTTGCCGCTTTCTGAAACAAAAGATTTAAGTAATTCGATATCTTTGTAATCTACGTCAGTAATACCTTCCGCAGTAAAACGACAATAACGTTTACGTCTGAAATTAGCTGCCATGTTATTCTCCTGCTGGTGCTTCTGAAGTAGTTTCTGAAGGTGTTTCTGCTGTAGCAGCTGTAGCAGCTGGTGCTGGCGCTGCTGCTTCTGCCTTTGCAGCGCTTTCGCTCTGAGCTGCAGCGCGTGCTGCATTACGTTTGTCAGCAGCATCTTCTTCAGTTTTAGCCTTCGCTAAAACTGACATTTCTGTTCTTGCTTCATCACACTTTAAGATCAAGCTACGGATAACAGCATCGTTAAATTTGAACGCTGTCTCTATTTCAGAACGCACGCTCTCATCACATTCTACATTCATCATAACGTAGTGTGCTTTGTGGATTTTGTTGATTGGGTAAGCTAATTGACGACGACCCCAGTCTTCTAGACGGTGCACTTTGCCACCATTAGATTCAACTGATGATTTGTAACGCTCAATCATTGCTGGAACTTGTTCACTCTGGTCAGGATGCACCAGAAATACGATTTCGTAATGTCGCATGTTTTTCCTCTCGGTTAACGCCCCCCATTAATGTGGTGGAGCAAGGGATATTCAAATTGTAGGGCGCGAATCTTACAGGAAAAACAATGAATAATGAACAGTGAATAATGAATAATGTTTAATAACTAGCCCTTTTAATCAAATTGATGTTATTTTTATCGATTTTCGGCTTAGAACTCGACCATTTCGCAGGACAAGGCTCTGCTGGTACTGCTAAAACAAACACCTACTACACCCCTCTTTCTAGAACTATTCTAACGATTATTCATTACGATCTGCGCCAGACTGTTTTACCGTCTTTATCTTCAAGCACGATACCCATATCATCTATTTCATCACGAATCCTGTCTGCTTCAGCCCAGTTTTTGTCTTGTCGCGCCTGATTCCTCGCTTCAATCAAAGCATCGATATCAGCACCGTCATCGTTATCAGCAGCACCCGATTGTAAGAAAACGACCGGGGCAGCTTCCAATAACCCCAATACATTTGCCAGCGCTTTTAGCACGGCTGCTTTTCGAAGAGCTGCGTTAGTATCCTCGTCACGTAATTTATTTACCTGATTTGCAAGATCAAAAAGTACTGCCAGTGCTTCAGGGGTATTAAAATCATCATCCATCGCTTTCTTGAAAGCATCTACAGACGGATCGTTGACGTCATATGTTTCTGGCACGTCAAGATCACGCAAGGTACTGTACAACCGCGATAAGGCTGTTCTTGCCGTATCTAATAACTGATCTGAATAATTAAGCGGGCTGCGGTATTGACTTGCTAGCACGAAGTAACGAATCTCCTCGCCTTTATATAACTTCAGAATCTCTCGTACGGTAAAGAAATTATTTAAAGATTTGGACATCTTTTCGTTATCGATACGTACAAATCCATTATGCATCCATAGATTTACAAATTTTTCACCCGTCGCCCCTTCTGACTGTGCGATCTCATTTTCATGGTGTGGGAACTGAAGGTCCTGACCACCGCCATGGATATCAAAATGATTACCCAGACAACAGGTCGACATTGCTGAACACTCTATGTGCCAACCCGGTCGACCTTTACCCCATGGCGAATCCCAGAAAGGCTCGTCCGGTTTTGCCACTTTCCATAATACGAAATCCAGTGGATCATCTTTACGCTCATCGACAGCTACACGTTCGCCAGCGCGCAGGTCTTCAAGTTTCTTTCCGGATAACTTTCCATAACCTTCAAAAGAACTAACGTCATAATAAACATCGCCACCTTCTTCATCAGTTTTTGAAGTATAGGCATGACCTTTATCAATAAGCGTTTGTATCATCTTGATAATATCTGGCATCGAAGCAGTCGCACACGGCTCTTCATCGGGTGGTAGAACACCCAGTTCGTCAGAGTCTTCATGCATCGCCTTAATAAAGCGTTTTGTTAGAGCAGAAAAATCTTCGCCATTTTCATTAGCGCGATTAATAATCTTGTCGTCGATATCAGTTATATTGCGAACATAAGTTACATCATAACCACTGAAACGAAGATAACGTGTCACCGTATCGAAGACCACCAGCACACGTGCATGACCAAGATGACACAGGTCATAGACTGTCATGCCACAGACATACATCTTCACCTTGCCGGCTTCAATCGGTTTAAATTCTTCTTTTTTCTTCGTCAGGCTGTTATGTATCTTTAACATGAATTTTTAAATGGCGGCTTCAATAGCTGCTGCTTGTATAGTAATGATGGCGAATATTAACGGAATATCGCACCGCCATCCATAGCTCCTTGCGAAATACTATCCTTCCATGGATATAATCGCACCGCCATCCATAGCTCCTTGCGAAATACCATCCTTCCATGGATATAATCGCACCGCCATCCATAGCTCCTTGCGAAATACCATCCTTCCATGGATATAAGTGAAGGAAGCGCTAACCAATACGCATTGGTCAGAGTAAACTATCAGCTGATTTAATCTGCCACTTTGGTCAGACAACACAGAATTTAAAAAGACAGGTTTAAGAACATGGTTAAAGTTTTATTTGTTTGTATGGGCAATATATGCCGCTCTCCTACTGCTGAAGGTGTATTTCGTCACATGGTTGAACAGGATGATCTGGACGGTGAAATCTCAATCGATTCTGCTGGCACGCATGCCTATCATGTCGGTAACCCACCAGACCAGCGCGCGCAAGACGCTGCTTTAAAACGAGATATCGATCTGAGTTCTCAACGTGCCAGACGCGTCAAAGCCGATGACTTTATAAGTTTTGATTATGTTATCGCCATGGACGAAAGCAATAAGGATGCTCTGTTATCGATCTGCCCTGATGGTTACGAAGACAGAGTGCACCTGTTCCTCGATTTTTCTAATGATGATCAAACTGAAGTACCCGACCCTTATTACGGTCAAGGCCGTGGTTTTGAGATTGTTTTAAACCTTGTTGAAGATGCATCAGCAGGATTATTAAAACGCATACGTGATAATGGTTAACTTGTAGTTTTATGGCTGACATTTGCGATGTTCAGAGTATAGACGTTTGTGAAAACCTTTAAGAATTCGCGGAATGATAAAAATCCGCTCCTACAGGGATGCGCTATTTTGTAGGAGCGGATTTTTTCCATTCCGCGAACACTTCCCAAGTTAAAAAAACCTAGGTCAATAAATTCATTAAAAGTTGCCTATTGACCGTTAACAGATACTAAGCCATTCTTTTTACAGTAACATTAAGCTTGCCAAAGTTATTACCATAAAAACGATTCAGGTCATTTGCAAACAGACAAAGCTCGCCTGTTTGCGATACTTTGATTTTTTTGTTCTTACCGATCTTAAAAGCGGTTTTATCTGTATCACCAATTGAACCGCATAGGCTGAACCAGTCAGCTTTCGCTACACGACGGAAAGGTTCCATGCCGGCGATGGCAATTTCCTTTATGCCTAATTTCACATCACCTCGATCCCAGCCATTGGCATCACATTCGATACTGGCATCTCTCCAGATTTGATCTTTACCATTAATCTTTTTTACTGTTATCTGATATTCAGTATTTTTTTCAACATAGAGCCCGGTTCGGTTAAACAGGTGATGCGCGAAGGCCACCGTAGAAATTTCTTTATTAACCGCTAAAGTATTTAAACGATTTAATACATTTTCTGTGTGAGAAACCATGCCTTTAAAGTATGAAATACTGTCATCATCATAAATTATTTGATGCGATATCCCCTTCAATGCTTGCGGGCGATAGTTTCTGTCACCAGCGATACGTTGAGAAACAGAATGATGCACTAGTGGCTGAGAATTAGTTAACTCATCGTTTTCTATAACAACACAAGTTCTATCTGCTAATGTTGCCCAACCGATAATCGATGTTCTGGATTGCTGATGATTTTTTCCGAACACATCAGGGTCGATCGACACATCATCAAAGCTTATTTCATAAGCTGCTTTTTTGTCCAGCAACTCATCATATTTTATGTCCGCGGGTGACATAATCTTCACGTCTAGCTCCAGTTCTTCGATCCAGTTCAGCATGTAACGAAATACATTATCAGCAAGACCGTCATAGTAGTAACCACCACCGACATCAGAATGTGCGCCGGCAAACCATAACTCATGAATTTTATTTTCACTATTCATCAAGGTGGGCTGGAAAGCTTTACGCTTATCATCCAGCGATAAACAATGAAGTGCTCTTTTCACATTAGATGGCAAGGTATGACCATGCTCGAATACAACCTCTGTTTTAGGACGTTCTGACTTCTTCATGTTAGGCAGACCAATCGAAGCTACCGTATCGAACACAGATTCGATGATATCTTCACCACTAACTTTGTCGTTGATCAGTGAAGCGAATCGACGAGCCAGTGCCGCGCCTCTACTGAAGCCGATAAGCAGAATTTTATCACCAGGCTCATAGTACTCAGCAAAATCTTTCTTTGCAGCTCTTAATATAGCGGCAACATCAAACTTTTCTTTTGATAGCCCGGCATTATATAAACGCTGAAAGAAGTTACCGTAGGTGCCGACACCATTGTAGTAAAAACTTATCTGAGCATCTGTTTCATTGGGCCTTTGCTTTTTTAGATCACCACCACAGAGCAAATGAAATTTTAAAACACTGGTAATATTTTCATCTTCAATCTCACCTTTTTGGTCAATCTCCTGTTCAGCATCTTCAGGTTCATTTGAAGTACCATCAAAATTAAAGATTATCAATTTTGCCATTACAACTATCCCTTTACACTCGGTCAATCAGCTTTAAATAAAATGCAGAACATTTAATCCAACATAGCTAATCCAACATGGCTAATCCAGCATGGTTGTTATCTTGTTAACGACTTTCTCAATTATCTTATTTCCATCTACGATCCGTTGGTTTATTTCTTCCAGCGAGATTATCTTAGGGACATCATGAATATCGCCACCCTTACCTGCTGCCCAGTTAACAACCAGTGATAAGTTCGCATATTTTAGCTCCAGCTCTCTTGCCAGTGAGGCTTCTGGCATCGCTGTCATACCAACGATGTCGCAGCCATCTCTTTCCATTCGTTTGATTTCAGCAACTGTTTCCAGCCGTGGCCCCTGAGTAACGCCATAGGTTGCCTGCGATTCACAATCGAAATCATTCATCTCTATCGCCTGGGTTAGTTTTACCGATAGAAAGTCATCAAATGGATAACTGAAATCGATATGATTGACACTATTCTCATTACCATCATTAAAGGTTTGTGCCCGGCCATGGGTATAATCTATCAATTGATCGGGTATAACACATTTCATCGGCGACATTTTTTCAGATATGCCACCTACTGCTGTAATAGCAATCACATGGGTAATCTCGAGAATTTTCAAAACAAACATATTTGCTTTGTAATTAACCTGGTGCGGGGAGATATGATGCTTGAAGCCATGACGGTTTAAGTACACGACTTCCATATCATTTATGTTGCCGGTAACAAAGTTATCAGAGGGTGTTCCATATGGCGTATTGATTCGCTCTTCTGTTACTTTGGTAAAGCTGTCGAATTCTTTGAGCAGGCTGCCGCCTATAATTGCGAGTTTCACGTTTTTTCCTTTATCCTTCGCTTTAATCTATCATTTTATCTTTTAGCGCATAAATTGAATCAAGCTGACGATACTTACCGTCATAATCCATACCAAAGCCAAAGACATATTTGTCTTCTACCGTTAGCGCTATATTTTCTGTCAACTTTGATGACACGCAACGATTGTGATTCTTCTTCAATAGAACCGCAGACAGTATGTTTGTTGCTCCCTGTGTCTCACAATATTGAATTATTGATTGCAGTGTCTTACCTTCATCGAGGATATCATCAAGAATCAAAACAGTTCGATCCTTTAGTGGCGTAACTGGATAGGCTTTCCATGCCATTTCACCACCCGTTGTTTTATTATCGTAGCGAGTCGCGTGGATATAGTCGATTTCCAGCATACACTGAAGTCTTGGGATGATATGACCAGAAAAAATCAACCCGCCCTGCATGACACACAAGATAACAGGTTCTTCATCATGTAATTGCTGGTTCAGCTTATCGGCAAGTTTATCAATTGCCTGACTGATATACTGATTATCGAAAATCAGTTCACTGTTATCCGGAAGTCTTACTTTACTCAAACTTGAAGCCTTTATGGTGCTCTATTTTATTGTTAGTGGTTAAACTATTAATGGTTAAACCGTTAATGATTAATAGGTAAAAGTGGTCGTATTCTCATCCATAGCCTCATCGATGACATATGCAGCCCCCACTCTTTCCTCAACTTCTTCTATTAGGTCTTCTCCTGCCATTTGTAACGATGTATTGCAGGCTTTAAATGTTACCCCAGCTTCATGAGCCTCTTTGATGATGTCATAAAGAGTACGGTGTGATTCTAAATTAACTTCTGCTTGTTCAGCAGTACCCACTATCGCTAACCGACCGGAAAGACCGGTAAAGATGACTTCGACATCATGCGATAGAGCAGCAGCAATCGTTGCCTGAAACAGTGGCGCATAACAGCTATCCACTTTATCCGGATCTGAATTTGACATAACAATTAATAATTTTTTCTTATTCATATCATTCACTTTTTTTCGTTGTTTTTATACGTCGTTCTAAGACACCTATCTTAACCATTCAATTCTCATGTCTATTTCATGGATTCATTTAACACATCCGTTTTACACGTCTATTTCATACATCCATTTCTAAGGCAGGAGAATCATTTAATGCTGTAATCTGCTCAGATACCCGCTGCCAATGTTCATTCTGCTTTAATTGCTTCCAGCTAATATGATGCTCACCGTGCATTCTTGCCAGACGCAATTGAGAGCTAGGATTAGAATATCCTTTTATGTAATCAGCCGCTTCAATTGCACCATCTAAATGGTTACATACCAGGGCCATGTCACAGCCTGCCTGTATTGCTGCTTCAGCGCGCTCACCGAAACCTCCTGCGATACCAGCAGCTTTCATAGACAGATCATCACTGAAAATTACACCTTGAAAGTCAAAACGTTTACGCAATATTTCTTCGATCCAGAACGTCGAATAACCTGCTGGTTTACTATCAACGTTATCGTAGATGACATGCGCCGGCATTATCGCCGCCAATTTATTATCTATCATGCTCTGGAATGGCACTATATCACTATTCAGTAGCTCATCCAGACTTCGATGATCAACAGGCATTGCGACATGAGAATCTTCAACGACACCGCCATGACCAGGGAAATGCTTGCCTACTGCCCGCATACCCGCCTTGTTCATACCATGCATAAAGGCATAGGCTAAGGTAGCGACCGTTTCTGGTTTGTTATGAAAAGCCCTGTCGCCGATAACACCGCTTAAGCCATGTGCCAGATCAAGCACAGGTGCAAAACTAAAATCAATACCACAGGCACGAAGCTCGACTGCCATTAACCAGCCAGACTTTTCCGCCAGTTCTCTACTATGCTCCAGATTGTTTTTAGCGACCTTGGCATAAACAGCCGCCGCTGGAATACGGCTAAATCCTTCGTGAAAACGTTGCACTCTGCCGCCTTCGTGATCAACAGAAACCAATAATCGCGGCGACCTCAGATTATGAATAGTTTCTACCAGTTCCGTTATCTGCCCTACCGATTCAAAATTTCTTGTAAACAGGATAACGCCACCAACTTCTGGTCTGCGTAATAAATCTTTTTCTATTTTGCTGATCGTTGTTCCTTCAAGGTCAACCATCAATGGTCCAAGTGACATGTAAGTTCTCTGCTCTGTTACAGCTGCAATACCAGCTGTTATGTTTAACTGCTATGTTTTAACTTCTATGATTTTACTAAATTGCATTATCTGCGGAAGAAAACGCTCCAAGCCAACAAAGGAGTGATCACCGCCTTGTTCAATTATGCATTGGCTATTTTTATACTTCAATTCAGCTTCTCGATAATCCAAAGTTTCATCACCTGTTTGCAATAGCACCAGATACCGTTCAGGTTCTGATATTTCACTGACATCCAGCTTTTTTAATTGTTCTATGTGAGATTCATCAAAATCCCACGTTCCCTCATCAAAATAAAACTTATTTTCACCGAGGTACCTGCTTAAGGTCTGGTAGGGTTTTACCGATGGGTTTATCAATACTGCCGACCCTGAATATTTCTCAGCAAGGTAGGTAGCATAGTAACCGCCCAGCGAACTACCAACAAAGCTCAGCTGGAACTCCTTTAAGATTTCTTCGACCAGCTGCTCTAGAAAAACTTGCGCCTGTGCAGGAACGGCTGGAATCTGCGGACAGATTAATTGCTTCAAACAACCACACTGTGCCATATACTGAGAGACCAGCTGGGCTTTATGCGACTGTGGTGAACTATTAAAACCGTGCAGATAAAGTAGTTTCTGATTATTCATAAGTAATAAAAAGCCCTGTAAAACATAGTCTTACAGGGCTTATTAAAGTGCATTTTAACTAAGTTTAGTGTTAACCCTTAGCTAGCTGCCATATCTTTAAGTGCTTTTAATGGCAGTACCTTAACAACTTTACGTGCTGGTTTAGCAGCAACATCCATGAACTCGCCTGGGCGAAATGGATTTGGAACATTCTTTCTAGCTTTAGTTGCTGGCTTCTTATTAACTTTAATTTTTAATAGGCCAGGTACTTTAAATTCACCTGCGCCACGGCTTTTGATATGACCGGCAATTACGTCGCCTAGCGATTCAAAAACCTTTGCTACATCTTTACGCGCCAAACCTGTGTCTTCAGAAATATGAGCGTACAGTGCTGATTTTGTGTAAGCATTTCTTATCGCTTTGATTTGCTTTACTGGAGCTGCTTTTTTAGCAACTTTCTTTTTAACTGTTTTCTTTTTAGTCACTTTCTTTTTTGGAAGTACCATTATATGTGCCCTTTGATGATTGATGTTTGTTTTGTATTATTAAGAATAATATTATTACTTTTATATTGTTCTATATTTTTTTGTTAGAGAATTATGAATTAGACATTTGTCTAATGGTTACCTCTAACAGCGAATAAATTTATTCTATTTGTAATATTTTTATACATAACTGATATTGCATAAAAACTGTGATGATGTTTTATAACTAATATCAAACAAAGTAAATAGTTTCTTTAAAAAAAAATCATTATTTGCTACAAATACAGTAATAAATGTAATTTTAATCAATTATCAGGCAATACTGTAAAGCATCGCAACAGCATGAACAGCTATTCCTTCTTCTCTTCCGGTAAAACCTAAACTTTCTGTAGTCGTTGCTTTAATGTTTATTTGAGAGATTGCAATATTTAAAACATTTGCAAGAGTTTGAGACATCGCCTGAATATGTGATGCCATCTTAGGTGATTGCGCGATTATGGTTAAATCGATATTAACAACCGCATAATTATTTTCTTTTAGTAACTGACCGGTCTTTTCCAGCAAAATACTGCTGCTGATATTCTCGTATTTTTTATCCGTATCTGGAAAGTGATGACCGATGTCTCCAGCGCCAATTCCACCCAGTAATGCATCACACAATGCATGGATTAAAACATCACCATCTGAGTGTGCAATAAAGCCAGAGTGGTGTGGAATTTTTACACCGCCAAGCACGATGAAATCACCTTCACCAAAACGGTGCACATCATAGCCATGACCTATTCGAAATGGAGGTAATTGTTCGTTGCTGTCATCGTTCATGGTTACTTCTCATTTAGACACAGTTTTGCTGAGATTCAAGATACAAACAGGCCAAACGTAAATCATCCGGTCTTGTTATCTTGATATTATCTTCACTTCCTTCAACTAATCGTGGTGAATAACCGGCTAACTCCATTGCTGAAGCCTCATCGGTTACCGTCAAATTGTCCTGAACAGCCCTTTCTAGTGCGTTTTTAAGGTTTTTAGCTGGGAAATACTGTGGTGTCAGGGCATGCCACAGATTATCTCGGTCAATTGTGGATGAAACGGTAGGATTGTCCACATGCTGTCTTTTCATGGTGTCACGCACCGGTAGTGCCAGTAAGCCACCATTACTGTCAGCACCCACCTCTTCAACTAAACTATCGATGTCTTTTTGTCTGACGCATGGTCGAACAGCATCATGCACCATGACCCAATCAGATTCTTCGTTAAAACACTCACTTTGCAACAAAGTATCTAAGGCATTTAAAACAGAATCTGCACGTTCTTTACCACCACTGGCCAGTAATACAGGCTTGTCAGAATGTATTTTTATATCAGACCAATATGAATCGTCTTCTTGTAACGCAATAACAAGGCCTATTATATTTTTGTTTTGAAGCAAAGCATTAAGCGTGTGCTCCAGGACCGGACGGCCATTTAATGGTAAGTATTGTTTTGGTATGTTCGACTGCATGCGCTTGCCGATACCCGCAGCGGGTACAACTGCCCAAATTCCATGTTTTATCTTAAGGTTTGGCGCCATGTTTTTATCTACAAGTGTTTTTATCTATAGTACTTCTTGCATCAGCTACTTTGTATCAGCGGTGGATTCATTAACTTTCGGTTCTATCACCTGATAATAAACCTCACCTTCTTTAATCATGCCCATCTCACTTCGAGCACGCTCTTCAATAGCATCCAGACCTTTCTTTAGATCTTTTACTTCAGCATCTAAAGATAAGTTACGATCCTGTAACTGTTTGACCTCAATCTTTACATCCTCGACTTCCTGCTGTAACTGCAGCACTTCAGGGATGCCACCATCTTGTAACCAGATTTTATATTGCAACCAGAGTAATAATATTAGTAAAACTAAAGCTATTATTTTCACAGGTGGTAAATTTAATATAAGAACCGGTCACAAGTGACCAGCTTAGCTCAGATGTTTAAATGCAGATTTACCTGCGTATACAGCATTATCACCAAGCGCTTCTTCAATACGTAATAATTGATTGTATTTTGCAATACGATCAGAACGTGACAATGAACCCGTCTTAATCTGACCTGCATTAGTTGCTACACATAAGTCTGCAATCGTGCTGTCTTCTGTTTCACCTGAACGATGAGATATAACTGAAGTGTAACCTGCATCATGCGCCATATTTATAGCGTTTAAGGTTTCAGTTAAAGTACCGATCTGGTTAAACTTAATAAGGATAGAGTTAGCGATATTTTTATCAATACCTTCTTTCAGGATAGAAGTATTGGTAACGAACAGGTCATCACCGACCAATTGTACTTTATCACCGAGTTTTTTAGTCATGTATGACCAGCCTTCCCAGTCACCTTCATCAAGGCCGTCTTCTATCGAAATGATTGGATATTTATCGACCCACTCTGCCAGATAATCGGTAAATTCTTCAGAGTTAAATTTCTTGCCTTCAGAAGCCAGGTTGTAGATACCATCTTCATAAAACTCTGAACTGGCAGCATCAAGACCGATATATATATCTTCGCCGGCTTTAAATCCTGCTTTTTCGATTGCTTCAAGTATTACTTCGATGGCTTCTTCATTTGAAGATAAATCCGGTGCAAATCCGCCTTCATCACCGACGGCTGTATTCATACCCTTTGCTGAAAGTACTGAACGTAGTGTGTGAAATACTTCAGCGCCATATCGCAATGCTTCTTTAAAGCTTGGTGCGCCCGCGGGAATAATCATGAATTCCTGCAAGTCCACACTGTTGTCAGCATGCTCACCACCATTGATGATATTCATCATTGGCACAGGCATGGTGAATTTACCCGAGCCATCATTACGGCCTAAGTGTACATATAGCGCTTCTTTATTTTCATTTGCTGCCGCATGTGATGCAGCTAGCGAAACAGCCAGTAAGGCATTGGCTCCTAAACGTTCTTTGGTATTGGTGCCGTCTAGCTCAATCATTTTTGTATCAAGAGCAGTCTGATCTTGCCCATCCATACCGACTAACGTATCACTAATTTCCGTATTAACGTTGTTAACCGCTTTAGTGACACCTTTACCCAGATAGCGTGACTTATCACCGTCACGAAGCTCCAGCGCTTCACGGACACCGGTTGATGCGCCAGATGGAACTGCTGCACGACCAAAAGCACCGCTTTCCAGTGTTACTTCGGCTTCCAGTGTTGGATTGCCACGTGAATCTAGAATTTCACGTGCGTGTATTTTTGTAATGTTGGACATTTTTGTACCTTAACTTAAATAATATTTAAAAATTCTTTGAACAACGCTCAGTTTTTCTCAGCGTCTACTTTTTTGTCATTGCTTGTATCGTTATTGCTTGCAGATATGGCTATAGTTCTAACTCGTGCAATGTTCCGTTTTTAACAGTGCTGTCAATCTGCATGAGAACAGACAGCAATGATTCCATCTTTTGCAATGGCCATGCGTTAGGACCATCACTTAATGCATTTGCAGGATCAGGATGTGTTTCCATAAATAATCCTGAAATACCCGCTGCAACCGCTGCACGAGCAAGCACCGGTATGTGTTCACGCTGACCACCCGATGTAGTGCCCTGACCACCGGGCAACTGAACCGAGTGCGTACCATCGTAAACCACAGGGCAGTTACTCTCACGCATAATCGCGAGTGAGCGCATGTCAGAGACCAGGTTGTTATAACCAAACGAAACGCCGCGCTCACAGGCCATGATATTCTCATTACCGGTTGAACGCGCTTTATCGATTACATTCTTCATATCACCCGGCGCAAGAAATTGACCTTTTTTGATGTTTACCGGCTTGCCGGTAGCGGCAACTTTTAAAATGAAGTTGGTCTGACGACACAAAAAAGCCGGTGTCTGCAATACATCAACCACGCTAGCAACTTCATCCATCGGTGTGTCTTCATGAACATCAGTCAACACCGGTACACCGACTTCATCTTTCACTTTCTGTAATATACGCAAACCTTCTTCAATGCCCGGGCCGCGAAAACTGGTTCCTGAGGAACGATTGGCTTTATCAAAAGAAGATTTATAGATGAACGGTATGCCCAGTTTTGAGGTTATCTCTTTTAATGCGATTGAAGTTTCCATCGCCATTTTTTCACTTTCGATTACACACGGACCCGCAATCAAAAACAGTGGCTTATCAAGGCCTACTTCAAAATCACATAGCTTCATTTAATTGTTCCTGTTTGTATTCGTGTTTAATAGAGCAGTAATTTGTGGCTACGTTACTTAATTCTTTAAGCTGTTGCTTCAACGGCTTGCTCTGATACACACTTTTGATGCTCGAGAGCTGCTTTTATGTAATCAGTAAATAATGGATGCCCTTTTCTAGGTGTGGAGGTAAATTCAGGGTGGAACTGACAGCCCAGAAACCATGGATGCGACGGTGAGCCTTCTTTTGGTAATTCAATCATTTCCATCAGGTTACCATCACTGGACTTACCACCAATGATCAGACCCGCGTCAGTTAACTGCTTCAAATAATGATTATTGAATTCGTATCTATGCCTGTGTCTTTCTACTATTGATTCAACACCATAGGCAGACCTTGCTAGTGTATCTTCGAGTAACTGACAGGTTTGACCACCTAGACGCATGGTTCCGCCTAAATCAGAATTAGCATCACGTTTTTCAATACGACCATCTTCATCCTGCCATTCAGTAATTAGCGCAATTACAGGATGCGTCGTTTTTGCATCAAACTCACTACTGTGTGCATCTTTTAATCCAGCAATATTACGAGCAAACTCGATAACGGCTAGCTGCATACCTAAACAGATGCCAAGGTATGGAATCTTGTTTTCACGCGCATACTGTATAGCCAGAATTTTGCCTTCAATACCACGGTCACCAAAACCACCGGGGACTAATATTGCATCAAGGTCTTGCAACGCAGACATATTGCCCGATTCCAGTACCACAGAATCTATATAACGAATCTTAACTTTTGCATTATTATGAATGCCAGCGTGAGATAAGGACTCATTGAGTGATTTGTATGACTCCGTTAAATCAACATATTTACCAACCATACCAACCGTGACTTCGTGGGCAGGGTTTGCCATCACATCGACAACTTTCTGCCAGTCGGTAAGATCTGTTGGTTTAACATCGAGGTGCATGTGTTCCACGATGATATCGTCAACACCCTGATCATGCATCCACTTAGGCAGTTTATAAATGTTATCCAGATCTTTGGCAGAAATAACGGCCTTAGGCGGCACATTAGTAAACAGAGCAATCTTACGGCGCTCTTCTTCACCGAGTAACTGCTCTGAACGACAGAGTAATAAGTCTGGCTGTATACCGATTGAGCGTAATTCTTTAACCGAATGCTGGGTTGGTTTTGTTTTTACTTCACCAGCAGTAGCGATATATGGCACCAGCGTAAGGTGCATATACATTACATGCTCGCTACCCAATTCAAAACCCATCTGACGGATAGCTTCCATAAACGGTAATGACTCAATGTCACCCACTGTACCGCCGATTTCAACCATGACGATATCCGCATCACCGGCACCCGCTTTAATTCTGGCTTTTATTTCATCGGTGATGTGCGGAATAACCTGAACAGTACCGCCAAGGTATTCACCACGGCGTTCTTTGCGTATCACGCTCTCGTAGACTTTACCGGTGGTAAAGTTACTGGATTTACCGGTTCGGGTACTAACGAAACGTTCGTAGTGGCCAAGATCCAGATCGGTTTCAGCACCGTCCTCGGTAACAAAAACTTCGCCGTGTTGAAAAGGGCTCATGGTACCCGGATCCACATTGATGTATGGATCCAACTTCATCATCCTTACCTTTAAGCCACGGCTCTCAAGAATGGCACCAACCGCAGCGGATGCAAGACCTTTACCCAATGAGGAAACCACGCCACCGGTAACAAAAATATATCGCGTCATGAAGAACAGGCCCTGAACAGTTATTAAGTAACAGTTATAAGTAACTATTGTATGTAACTGTTGCATGTAGCTACTGTATGCAACAGCTCGAAGATTAATTGAGCAAACAAGGAAATGACGAGAACCCGAACCGACCCTTTAATTTCAGGACACGTACTATTGCATCTGCTCGGGTAGTAATTGTAGCAAAATCAGCAGTTAGCAACAACGTAAACACTAGTATTTCTGAATAAATTTTCTCTAATAAGCCAGAATAAACCCATAAAATATTGTCTGCAAGATAATCGAACAGAGAATCGGCTATTATCCTGATGACAAACATCCTATAAATGCACTATCCATAACACTAAGTCAGCATGTCACTAAGTCATAAATACAATAAAGCATTACAGCAACCGGACATGGTGCACGACAAGGCTCAAGAATTAGCCATCAAAAAACTGGAAGACCTGAGTCTGGCATTAACGAAAAATAGCAACGGCTCTATCCTCTACAGATTAAAAAAACACTTGTTAGGGCAACAGCCCCCCGTTCAGGGTTTGTATTTATGGGGTGGCGTCGGTCGCGGTAAAACCTGGCTAATGAATCTTTTTTATGAAGAGTTGAACATAGAGAAAAAATGTCGTGTTCACTTCCATCACTTTATGTTGAATATACATGGTCAGTTAAGTAGCTTAAACAAAGAAAAAAGCAGACAAAAAGACCCGTTACGACACATCGCTAAAAATATATCCATAAGATACAAGGTCTTATGCATTGATGAATTCATCGTCACTAACATTACCGATGCGATGATATTAAGTAAATTATTACACGCACTGTTCAAGCATGGAGTCTGTCTGGTAGCAACATCAAATCGTGTGCCGGATGACCTTTATCTAAACGGTCTGCAGCGCGAACGTTTCCTGCCAGCTATAGATCTGATAAAAAAACACACCGAAGTATTCAACCTTGATGGTGGTGTCGACCATCGCACTTCGCTACTGGAAAAAAGCGATATCTATTATTCACCCATCACCGATGAATCCCATCAACAGATACAACAAAGAGTACAGGAGCTATCGATAACACCACTGATATCTGACAAGACAATCACTATTCTGAAGCGAGAAATCAGTACTATCAGCTGCAGTGAAGATATTGTCTGGTTTGATTTTGAGACTATCTGTAAAGCACCTAGAGCGGCGCAAGACTATATCGAATTAGCCCAGCAGTTTAATACCGTTATCGTGAGCAACATACCGGTTTTGGATGAATACAGCGATGACAAAGCAAGACGATTCATCTATCTAATCGATGAGTTGTATGATAGAAACGTAAAACTCATCGCCAGTGCACATGCGGAGCCTGATGAACTCTATCAGGGCAGTATGTTAGAATTTGCTTTTAACCGAACCAGCAGCAGGCTTATCGAAATGCGCTCACACCAGTATTTAAGCCAGCAACACAGACCGTTCACATAAACTTTTCTAATGAATCCCAACCTCTCACAACAAGCCATAAATAAAATCGAACACCTTTGCGGACTTGGTTGTTCGCAAGTTAATCAGATTTTGATGGATGTTCAAAACGGTAAGGAAATTAGCGAACTATCAAATTTCGATGCAGCGGATAAAGAACTTATCATCGCTGAACTGAAAGATATTATGTCTGTTTACTAGAAGACGCTTAATAATTACTTAGTAGTTACTTAATAGTTACCTTAATAATCACTATTTTTAAGTGCTACGTTTTATACCGCTAAGAATCACCCGGCTCTTCTTCTACGGTGTCTATAGCAGCAGTCTCATCAGCTATCATCTCTGGCGTTTCAAAACTTAGCCGCCCCAATGTGCCACTTCGAATCTCATGGATAAGAATTTCAGAGGCACGCTGTATATCGATTATTCCGCCCGCGCGCAAACAGCCACGTCGTCGCCCAATCTCTTCGAGTAAATTTATACCGGCCGCAGGACACTGCTTTAACTTATAACGCTCTACGACTCTTTCCGCATAAGCATCGATTAAATAATCTGCGGCAAATATGGCGATATCTTCAAAGTCGATTGCGGTATTTTTAATCGCACCGGTTATTGCCAGTCGGTAACTACTATTTTCATTTTCGATCTTTGGCCATAAGATGCCCGGCGTATCAGACAGTGCAATACCACCTTCCAATATGATGCGTTGCTGCGAAGACGACACGACTTTAGTTACCGCAGGCTCATCACCAACTTTGGCTATAACCTTGCCGGCAAGTGTATTGATCAAAGTGGATTTACCTACATTAGGAATCCCCATAATCATGATACGTATATATTTAACCGCACTGTCACGATTTGGCAGCAGCTTACGACATAGGTCAGGAAGATTTTTTGTTTTCGATTTATCCTGAACGGAAAGCGCTTGTGCCTTTACTCCCTGCTCTTTTTCCAGGTGCTGCATCCAACGCTTGGTAATCGCCGGGTCGGCCAGATCACTCTTATTAAGAATTTTTATGCAGGGACGATGCTGGCGTAATTCCGCAACCATCGGATTTTCACTACTAAAAGGGATTCGTGCATCCATCACTTCGATAACCAAATCTACATCAGACATGGTTTCTTTGATAATGCGACGGGCTTTGTTCATATGCCCCGGGTACCACTGGACTGCCATAGCTATTTTTCAGTAATAATTAAAAATGGAAGTTTATCGCAGAAGCGAGTGCTTTTGTTTCTAAAGTAACAAGTGTTTTTTATCAGCCATCATCAACGCATTGAATGCTCAACGGCGACAGCGCTCATATTAACCAGATTTCGCACGGTAATCGCTTGTGCCACGACGTGTGCGGATTTAGACATACCCATCAATATCGGGCCGATGGTGACACCGCCACCGAGCATCTTTAACAGGCTCACTGAGATATTGGCGGCATCGGCATTGGGCATCACCAATAAATTGGCTACACCATCAAGCTTCGAGTTCGGGAATAGTCTATTTCTTATGGTCACAGACAAAGCTGCATCGGCATGCATCTCACCATCGACTTCAAGAGCAGGATACGATTTATGCAATATTTTTATGGCTTTGCGCATTTTTTCAGCAGATTCATCATCTGAAGCACCAAAGTTAGAATGTGAAACAAATGCAATTTTAGGCTCAATACCAAAAGAGCGAATCTCCGCTGCCGCAAGCAGTGTTGTTTCGACGAGTTCTTCCGCCGTTGGATGTTTAGTGACATGGGCATCACAGATAAAAACAGTTTGCGTAGGCAGTAGATGGGCGACGATAGTCGAGGCCTGCTTAATACCTTCGGCTTTACCAACAACATCGATAATATTATCTAAGCTGCGAGTAAAACCACCAACCACACCGGCAATCATCGCATCAGCATCCCCCTGTTTAACCATCAGTGCCGCTAATATGGTGTGCCGGTTGCGTACGATATGCTGCGCACCACCCGGCGTTACCCCTTTACGCCCCATTAGCTCATGATAATATCCGGCGTATTCAGCAAACGCCGGATTATGCTGTGGATCGACGATATCAACGTCAAAGCCTTCTTTAATACGTAAACCCAGTTTATTTATATTTTCCGCAATGACATCATGATTGCCGATTAAAACCGGACGTGCAATCTCATCATCAACAACCTGTTGCGCTGCTTGCAGCACACGTAATTCTTCACCTTCTGCATAAACCAGTCTTTTGTTACTGCCTTTGGCACGTTCCATGATGGGTCGCATAAAAAACCCAGAACGGTAAACAAAATTTTGTAACTTATCACGGTAGGCATAAAAATCCTTAATCGGTCTGGTTGCTACACCACTGTCCATCGCCGCTTTTGCTACCGCCATCGACAATTCGACGACCAGTCGTGGGTCAAAAGG
Organism: Gammaproteobacteria bacterium; assembly: GCA_030595325.1. Classification (GTDB taxonomy): domain Bacteria; phylum Pseudomonadota; class Gammaproteobacteria; order SZUA-229; family SZUA-229. Next base: position 28,433 of record JAUVDN010000004.1, read on the forward strand.
TTTAGGGATTAAATACTCAGCACCAAACTTATCTGGTGCACCACCGTATGCCTGCATGACTGCATCTGACACTTCTTTTTGTACCAGGCTGGACAAGGCATTAACACAGGCCAGCTTCATTTCCTCGTTTATCGTCGTAGCACCAACATCAAGTGCACCACGAAAAACAAAAGGAAAACATAAAACGTTATTAACCTGATTTGGATAATCCGAACGCCCCGTGCAGATAATCGCATCAGGTCTTGCCTGTTTTGCAAGTTCCGGTAATATTTCCGGCGTGGGATTTGCCAATGCCAGAATCAACGGCTTTTTAGCCATTTTTTCCAGCATCTCTGGTTTAACTACATTAGGTGCAGAAAGCCCAAGAAAGATGTCCGCTTTCACCAGCGCTTCTTTAAGCGTACGTGCTTTTGTATCTGACGCATAAACATCTTTCCACTGATCCATCTGCTTTTCACGACCTTTAAATACCACACCTTCTATATCAGTCACTATAATATTTTTTAGCGGCAGACCAGCGCTGACTAACTGATTCAAACAAGCCAATGCTGCAGCACCCGCACCGGAAGTTACCAGACGAACATTTTTTATCTTTTTACCAACAACCTTTAAACCACTTAAAATGGCCGCCGTTACAATAATTGCTGTACCGTGCTGATCATCATGAAATACAGGAATATTCATTCGCTCTCGCAAACGCCTTTCTATCTCAAAACATTCAGGCGCTTTTATATCTTCGAGATTAATACCACCGAATGTGGGTTCCAACGCCGCAACGGTATCTACAAACTTATCAATGTCAGGCTGATCAATTTCAATATCAAACACGTCTATGCCAGAAAATCGTTTGAATAAAACAGCCTTGCCTTCCATCACAGGTTTTGAAGCAAGTGGCCCGATATTACCTAGACCTAGAACAGCACTGCCATTAGTAATAACACCGACAAGATTCGATCGGATAGTATAATCAGCCGCTTTATCAGGATCTGCATGAATAGCAGTACAAGCCGATGCCACACCGGGTGAATATGCCAGAGAAAGGTCGTGTTGTGTTGCTAATGGTTTGGTTGCACTAATCTGCAATTTCCCGGGAGTGGGAAACTGGTGATAATCCAGAGCTTCTTGATCCTTACCGCTCAGATGTCTGTTTTTGGGGTCGTCTGCCATGCTTTATACTTTTCTTTTTATAACTTTTATTGTTACATCTCTTATTTGTATTTCACATTAGCCTATCTTTTAAAGATAAAAAACAAAGACTTTATATATAATGTATAGGCGAAATTATATGCAGATGGTTCATTTGGCCAATTTGTGAAAGAATGCGCAGTACGCAATATTACAGCTTCTCAGGAATGTAAGCCACCGAGCATAAATATATGAAAACCGTAAACTTTCCTTACATTGCTTTAGCCTTAGGGTTATTCCTTATGATGGTGGTATTAAAAGGCAGTGAAGTAACCAGTGAAGGGGTTACTGCTTTACCCTTACTAACCTTGCTCATCGCCAACGAATGCGCCTTTATCTTGACAGCTATCGGTGCCTTTATCGGTATAAGGCAACTAAAATCCATCAATTACAAGTTAACACAGAATCCTTTATACACAATGACTACTATATTGTGTATTTTACTGACCATTCAATTCACCTTACTTGGCATTAACCTCTGGCCGATGTAACAACATTTAAATTTAATAACATTTAAAATTTACAACCTAACATCAATAACTAACTTATGACTAATAACGACATCCTGCGCCGCATCAGATACATCTTCGATTTTAACGATAATAAAGTAATAGAAATTTTTGCCCTGGCTGAATGCAAGGTTAGCCGAGAACAGATAAGCGAATGGCTAAAAAAAGATGATGACCCAGCTTATAAAGCCTGCAGCGATAAACAATTTGCTATTTTTCTCAACGGACTGATTAATTTTAAACGCGGCAAAAAGGATGGACCACAGGTCAAACCTGAAGAAAAATTAAACAACAACATCATCTTCAGAAAATTAAAAATCGCGCTCAATCTGAAAGAAGAAGATACATTAAAACTGCTCGCCTCCGCTGATCTAATAATAAGCAAACATGAGTTAAGTGCCTTTTTTCGCAGACCGGATCACAAACACTATCGTGTCTGCAAAGATCAGATACTACGAAACTTCCTTAAAGGTTTACAGCTTAAACATCACCCGGCAGACAAACCTGATGCTGATTTTTCCTGGGATTAATTTAAGCTGTCTCGATAGAAGCTGACTGTGAATACAAAAAACATCACGCTGTTCGCTGGCCCCATAGCAGCATTAATGATGTATTTATCTGTGATAAATACTTCTTCAGCGGTAAATAACTCAGCATTAGCTATCACAGCAGCGGTGGCAATTCTCTGTGTCATCTGGTGGGTATTTGAACCTGTACCGATACCTGTCACTTCCCTGCTTCCCTTAGCTGTCTTTCAAATAAGCGGCGTTCTAACAAAAGATGAGGTTGGACAATCCTACGGTAGCCCACTAATTTTATTGTTACTGGGTGGTTTTATATTATCTAAATCGATGGAGAGAAGCGGCGCACATCTGCGCCTTGCTTTGTTCATGGTCAATCTATTTGGCAATAAAAGCAGCAAACAACTGGTGCTCGGCTTTATGGTTGCGGCAGCAACGTTGAGCATGTGGATTTCCAACACTGCAACCACATTAATGCTGTTACCCGTCGGCCTTGCCGTTGCTGAGCAGGCAAAAGATAAAACGCTCTGCATACCACTGATGTTAGGTATCGCTTTTGCAGCCAGCATTGGTGGCATCGGTACACCAATAGGCACGCCACCCAATCTGGTTTTCATGCAGGTCTACGAGCAACAGTTCAATGAGAACATCGGTTTCACAGAATGGATGAGCTGGGGCATACCTGTCGTCCTATGCATGATTCCTATGACCTGGTTATGGCTAACCAGAAAGCTAAGTTACACCGGCGGCTTTAACATGCCTGATGTTGGTAAGTGGAGCACCACAGAAAAACGCGTAATGCTAATCTTCGCACTGACAGCAACCGCATGGGTAACCCGAAAAGAACCCTTTGGTGGCTGGAGTAGCTGGCTGGATCTGCCTGCTGCTAATGATGCATCGGTAGCCTTAATTGCTGTCATCTTAATGTTTGTTATTCCTGCAGGTTACGAAAGCGAAAATCGTAACCATGAAAAGCTGCTCAATTGGGAAACTGCCAGCACCATTCCGTGGGGAATTCTTTTATTATTTGGTGGCGGTATCACTCTGGCTAAAGCATTTGGTGTTTCAGGTTTAAGCACAGCACTCGCTGAAAACTTATCTGAGTTATCAACATTGCCCGTACTGCTCATGATCTTCGCAATCTGCCTGGGGGTAACTTTTCTCACCGAAACCACCAGTAATACAGCGAGCACTGTTTTACTTATGCCGGTATTAGCAGCCACCGCTATGGGCTCAGACATAGACCCAAAACTGTTAATGATACCTGCGACCATCAGTGCCAGCTGCGCCTTTATGATGCCTGTGGCTACGGCACCAAACAGTATCGTTTACGCGAGTGGATTTTTTACGACGAAGCTGATGGCAAAAGAAGGCATTGTTTTAAATATCTCTGGAGCTTTTATAATAACGGCTTTGTGTTATTTCCTTCTGGTGTAAATCACCAAGATGACAGAGCACTGGTTGAAAAAATGTGATTTATCGGATGAATATTATTTCACAGAGGGTTGTTTTATTATCGAACTATCCAATAGCTCTGATGACCCTAACTTGTCTATTGCCAGAGCTAGAGTAGAACCCGGTAAAACCACAAAGTGGCACAGTCTGCATGGCATTACAGAACGTTATGTCATCATTGAAGGTTCTGGGCTCATCGAAATCGGGGATTTTGAACCACAGCAAGTCAGTATCGGTGATACTGTCATCATCCCGCCTGGTGTACCGCAACGAATCAGCAATACGGGTAAATGCAACTTAATATTTTTAGCACTCTGCACGCCTCGTTTCAAAGAGTCATGCTATTCCAGCTTAGATAACTGAGCACAGGTTTTAATACCTGCAATGTTTAACTAAACTCTGCGTCGTGAAAGATATTTTGTACGTCATCAAGATCATTCAGCATTTCTAAAAATTTATCGAACATCTCAACATTTTCACCGCTAACCGGTGTATTTCCTTTAGGCAAGAACTGGATTTCATCAACGTCAAATTCAATATCAGGAAATGCCTCTGTTATCGCCTGTTTGGCTTTAAAATATTCGTTGTTCGGCGCAAATACCGTTATTTTTCCATCGTCATTTTCGATATCGGTGACGTCAACATCAGCCATCAGTAATGCTTCTAATGCCGCTTCTTCATCTCCCTTGAATACGAGAATGGTCGAGTGATCGAACATGTGCATAACCGATCCTTCAGTGCCAATTTTGCTTTTAGTTTTAGTGAAACACTGTCGTACATCACCAAAAGTACGGTTGGGGTTATCTGTTAGACAGTCAACAATGACCATGCTGCCACCTGGCCCATAGCCTTCATAACGAGCAACAGAAAAATCTTCACCGCCACCACCTTCAACTTTTTTGATGGCTTTATCTATAACATGTGTAGGTACCTGATCCTTCTTGGCGCGCTCTATCAAACCCCTTAATGCCAGATTGCCGTCCGGGTCTGTACCGCCATCTTTGGCACATACATAAATTACACGACCATATTTACTGTAGACCTTGGCTTTGGCGTCAGATGTCTTGGCCATTGACTCTTTGCGATTCTGATAGGCTCTGCCCATAATGCTGGTGCTCCGTTACTATTGTTCTATTAGCGCTTTGTAATAAATGACCAAAGTTTACAGATAACCACACGGATAGGGAATATTGATTATTCGAATTATCTGTTGACCTGTATCAATAAGTCGCAATTACGGCTGAATACAATGGAAATAGGAGGTGGATTATGTCCTTACTAACACTGATTGTTGTATTAGCTCTGATTGCAACTGTTGCCACTCTTGCCTGGGGCATCGGTTCCATGGCCATGGGCGGGTCATATGATGAGAAGCACAGCGAACAACTGATGTTCACACGGATAGGTATTCAGGCTTTTGCTTTTGTCATGTTGCTGGTCGCTGTATATCTTAGTGTAGCCTGACTCTAGTTCAGCTGCATTGAGGCTGTAACCCAATACTCAGGTTCATTGGTACGGGCGTCTCTGCTTAAAAAACGACTGCACACACTAATAAAATGTGACTCTCTTCAAGTTTTTTTAATATAGTTACGTATTATAAGACGTAATATAAGAAACCGTGAAATAACACTCTATAATCGATAATATCCCAATAAGATCCCTATAAAAATTAAACAAACAAAAAACACTTGCTGTAAGAATCAAGGAGGTACTAGTGGCAAAGATTATTCAAACGGTTGATGGCGTTGTCACAAACAAATTTTACGTCGATAAAGCCATTCTGAAATTCGGCAGAACAGGTGAAAACGAGGTGCAGATAGATGACCTGGCGGTTAGCAACGAACATGCACAGATAGTTTGCAAAACCGATGACAAAGGAAAGTCCATCTATTTTCTTGAAGACTTAGGCAGCACCAATGGCTCCTTCGTCAATGAAACGCAAATAGACACGCTGCAGTTACATCACAAAGACAGCTTACGTATCGGCTGGAACACATTTACATTCATTGATGATGATGAAACCAACCTCGAAAAAACCAGTGAAATAAAGAAGAGCTGGATACCGGGCGTTTATTTTAGTAAGTAATTTTACTAAGTAACTTTAGTAAATAACATCAGTGAATAATCTCAACCAATCATGTCCATAAAGAATTTCACACGGTGTAACAGCACTGAGATAGTTTCACGAAATAGACTGTAGTTTTTTCCAGGCAAGCATAACGCTTTTGTCTGCTTTTTCTTTTTTATTCAACTTCAATTCTTCAGGTATTTCATTTATCTGAATGACCCTGCTTGGCTTGCCTTTTGGAAACTCAGCCAGATGATCAAAGAATAGATAACCGTTAACCGGTACATTAGGAGCGAATTCAGATACCGCTTTAATCTGGCAATCAAGGCCATAAAATGGATTGTCAAAACGATAACTTTTACGTCCCAACACCTGTGTCCATTGATCGATATCGTCAGCACAATAGATTTTACCGGGGTACTGCTTGTACAGCAGCAAAGTGATTCCATCTTGACGTAAGATTAAACGATCAATAATGAAATGATAACCAAGACCATCAGGGCATTTAAAGTTAACCAACCGTTTTATGCCAAGACGATTTAATGATTTACGTGTCTTTCTATTTAGCCACCATTGCTTTATTTTTTTACGACTCAAAAACAGTAACAGTAAGAATACTAATGAAGCCACTGCAATCGGCAGACGATAGGCAGTCAATGTGGCTATAAATAATTGGATTAATTCAGTCGGAGTCATCTTGTCATCAAGCGTCAAATCAACGCTACCTATCTTTAAGTATCAAACGGATTTTATCATAACAATTAGCTAATTTAGTTATACCTGATCCACTTACCACTACTGCCACTCAAGAGTTATATTGCGAACAAACCCATCCATATTTAGCTAAGAATCAATTTTTCATCAATACGGCAGATAACACAATTCTTGAGCATATAGACTAAACACCGTCCGGCTGGGGTTATTACGTATTTGGCGAAGTAACAGATGATATGGAGGTAATGGATAAGATATCACGCGTTAAAAAAACAGCACACGGCCCTTTTACCGCTTAGGCAGCGATGGTTCATGTATCGATACGTAATATTACTGTCATAAAATAATAAAGACAAAAACTCCCCTTTTTGCTACAAAACTGTTAGGCTTGCGCCTCGTAACATTCTAATTTTTCAATTTATTCAGGTATAAGTACATGGCTACAGGCACAGTAAAATGGTTTAACGAATCTAAAGGATTTGGTTTTATTTCTCAAGACGATGGCGGCGCAGACGTTTTTGTTCATTTCAACGCAATTCAAGGTACGGGTTTTAAAACTTTAAACGAAGGCCAGGCTGTTACTTATGAAGTAGAAAACGGCCCTAAAGGCTTGCAGGCAAGCAACGTAATGCCTAAGTAAGTTTCATCGGCTAGTCCGATATAAAAAAACCTCGCCTTGGCGAGGTTTTTTTTGACTTAGATTTTGTAACTAACAAAACAGCTATTAGCAGTGTTTGTTTAAAACTTGTCATTTAAAACTTATCACTAAGCATATTGCGGCATATTACTCATGTGACGAATTGAGTTGCGCTATTGTTTCCATTGCAAGATCTAGAGCACGACATTCTTTTTCGGTCAGAAACCGATCACAGCTGCCATTATTGATGATGCTGTTATTGTAAATAACATCTATTTCCATTACAGCATGTTCCTTCAAATAGCCGCGTTCAGCTTCATTTGAATGATTTATCATGGCGTGAACACTATTCAGATCATGACTAGACAACATGGTACATCTCCTACTCAGTATTATTTGATATCTAAATAATATGAGCAGTGCACCCTGATAACTTGACATGCTACGCCAACCGTTTGGCAGCAATAAGCAATTCAGTCCTCAATAATTAAGCGTATTTTTTCCCCATTAAATTCAATAACATCACCGGCCATTATTTTTTTTCGTTTTCGCGTTTCAACTTCACCATTAACCTTCACGTCACCTGATTCTATGGCTAGTTTCGCGACACCACCACTGGGTACCATGCCTTCAAATTTTAATATTTTATGAAGTTCAACCGGTTGAAAATTTAGAATAACTTCTCGCATTATGATTCACCCTCTTCTGCTTCCTCTTGCTGCAATTGCCACAGGTGCGCATACAGCCCGTCTTTTTCTAAAAGGTCTTGATGCGTTCCCTCTTCAACCACCTTGCCTTTATCCAATACCACGATCTTATCAGCATCGATAATGGTAGATAATCGATGCGCAATAACCAGAGTCGTATGCTTTTCTGCGACTTGTTTTAGCGATTCGAGTATTAATTGTTCGGAATGAGAATCAAGTGATGATGTTGCTTCATCAAAGACCAGGATACGAGGATTCTTGAGAATGACACGGGCTATAGCAATACGTTGTTTTTCACCACCGGATAACTTTAACCCTCGTTCACCGACAACGGTTTGATAACCATCTGGCAGACTGCTGATAAAATCGTGGATGTTTGCATGTTTTGCAGCCTGTTGAATCTCTTCGTCCGTCGCATCCAGTTTTGCATAACGAATATTATGATCGATGGTGTAATTAAACAGCACCGTATCTTGTGGCACGATACCAATATTATTACGTAGACTCGCCTGCGTTACCTCATTGATATTCTGACCATCGATGGTAATACTGCCAGAAGCTACATCATAGAACCGAAACAGCAAACGCGCTAATGTTGATTTACCCGCACCTGATGGACCAACAACCGCCACTTTATGGCCGTGTGGAATATCAAAACTAATACTATCTAATATTTTTCTATCCTTGTTGTAATCGAAACTTACATCATTAAAACGGATAACGGCATCGCTTACTTTTAGTTCTTTTGCACTCTCTGCATCTTTGACCTGAACTTCTGTGTCGAGCAGCTTGAGCATCATATCCATATCCGCCAGTGAATATTTTAAGGCCCGATAGATAATACCCAAAAAGTTTAACGGAATAAATAACTGCAGCATCATGGCATTGACCAGCACCAGATCACCTAAGGTCATGACGCCATCAACAACACCTTGCGCCGCAAAGATCATCATTAAGGTGACACCAACTGCAATAACGGCACCCTGGCCAAAATTAAGTAACGACATCGATGTCTGACTTTTAACTGCAGCAGTTTCCCATTTATTCAGGGTTTCATCGTACTGCTTAAGTTCGTAGGCTTCATTGGTAAAGTATTTAACAGTCTCATAATTGAGCATGCCATCAACCGCATAGCTATTAGCTGCTGATTCATGTTCATTCATTTTGTGGCGGTAATGCATCCGCCAGTTGGTTACCATCAGCGTAAAGATTATGTAAAAAACAACTGTAGTAAAAGTAATTACAGCAAAATGTGTTTCATAACGGCTTAACAGGATAATGGCAACAAAGATAAATTCTGCTGCTGTCGGTAATATATTGAAAACAAGGTAATTTAAAATCGAACTGAGACTGTTGGTACCACGTTCCAGGTCACGTGTGATACCGCCTGTTTTTCTGTCTAAATGATATGACAAGGAAAGAGAATACAGATGCTTTAACACTCGCCGTGAAATGCCTCGCATAGCATGGTATCGAACACGTGAAAAAATAGCATCTCGCAGCTCATTAAACAGGCTTGCGACTAAGCGTAAGGCACCGTAGGTCAATAACAGAATTAACGGCAGCGTCAAACTTGCTGACGCTAAATTATCCATGGATAGCATCTGATTGCTATCTAAACTATCAACGATATCTTTTAATACCAGCGGCATACCCACGATAGCTACTTTAGATAAGATAAGACAGGACAATGCGATGAATACACGACCTTTAAAATCCCAGATATAGGGAAATAAGCGTTTAATATTGTCAAAATCCTTACGATTTCCGTGCGGTTTCGATGTTGGACGATGCATCATGCTCAATGGCTTTCTCTGGTGTCGTTTTTCAACGGTTTAGGTTAAAGTTCGGGACATGATTATATCGAATAAACAGTCTAGCTATCTGCCATTATTTGCAGGTGTAATAACCAGCCTGATGCTATCAGCATGTGACACTTCAACCAGTACGGACATCAGTGCTCACAGAGCACCGCAGACCACTCACCGTGTTGAAGTCATTAGCGCTGAGAATAAACCGGTTTCTTTAACACAGACAGTCTCTGGCACGCTTGAAGCCGTAACAAAAATTCGTTTATACAATGAAGAAAGTGCACGTATAACCAAACTGCCCTATCATGAAGGTGATTTTGTAAAGAGTGGCACTTTACTCATCCAGCTTGATAATGAACTATTAAAGACCGATGTAGCTAAAGCTAAAGCTACTCGCGAACAGGCAAAAGTAGATCTATCACGAGTGAAAAAACTACTGCCTAAAAAAATATCTACTGAGGAGGAAGTCGCAAAAGCCCGTACTCTGCTGGATTTAGCTATCGCCGATGAGAAACGGCAGATGACCCGTCTCAAACGCACCAGCATAAAAGCACCCATTGATGGTTTAATCACCAAACGATTATATGAACCCGGTGATATGCTGGCTCAACAATCACATATACATAGCATCATAGATCCGACTGCTTTACGCCTGAAAGCCAGCCTGGCTGAACGTTGGTTACCCCTGGTAAAAAAAGATCAGATACTAAGCATTCAGATTGACGCACTTGGCGACAAAAAATTTACCGCAACAGTAGCGCGTATACATCCGACAATTAATGCCGATACACACAAAGGTATCATAGAAATTGTACTTTCGCCTGCCCCCGATGGCGCAATTGTTGGTCAATTCTCAAGAGCCAAAATAAACCTGACCGCAACAAATCGGCTTATCATTCCAGTACACACGATTCACTACGAACCAGAAGGTGCCTATGTGTATCGTGTTATTAAAAATGAAAAAAACGAAACAATTGCTGAAAAGGTCTTTTTTGAACAGGGACAACAGTTTGCTTCAGTTGCAGAAATATTGTCCGGGCTAGCAGCAGGAGATCAAATTGTCAGTCGTGGCTTCCTTGGCTTAAGAAGCGGAAAAAAGGTTTCAGTTGCAGCATCACAAATTACCGCCCCTGCAGTTGGTAGCACTGCAGTTGGTAGCACTGCAGCTGGTAGCACCGCTATTGAAAACACAGACAACAAAACCTCTAACGGAAATAGTAAGCCATAATGAGACAACGTTTTCGTACTGGTGGTCTCGCAGCCTGGTCTATAAACCATCCTGTTGGTGTCACGATGCTGACCCTTACCGTTATCATTTTCGGTCTGTTTTCTTTTAAACAACTGGGCATCAATTTATTACCACACATCATTTCACCTGAAGTTCTGGTTCGAATCATTGACCAAGGCGTTCCTGCCAGTATCATGGAAGATCGCGTTACCCGTCAGCTGGAAGAGCAACTAGCCATCACTGAAGACGCTATTGCCATTGATTCACGCACCACTGAAGGGCGCAGCGCAGTCGATCTAAGCTTTCCCTACGGCACAGACATAAATAATGCATTACGCGATGCCAGTATTCGCCTTGATCGTGCCAAACGCTTTCTGCCTGAAAATGATGATGCGCCGGTAATCTACAAAAGAGACCCAGCACAGATTCCTGTTATGGAATTAATTATTAGCTCAAATACACTCAGTTCTGTAGAACTACGTAGTTGGGCCGATTACACCTTTTCCAAATGGTTTTTAAATCTACCCGGCGTTGCTTCTGCTGAAGTTGGTGGCGGCCTGCAGCGAGAAATTCAGATTATTCCTGACCAGGAAAAACTGGCCAATGTCGGAATCTCATTACAGGATTTCGCAAACCAGATACGACAGCAAAATACAGATTCACCCGGTGGCAGAATGTTTGCTAAACGTCAGGAAATAACAACACGTGCCGAAGGACGTTTCAGTTCACTGGATGAATTAAAGCAGTTACCACTTAAGACCAGCAAACAAGTAAGTAATGAAACCAGCAATATCAATAGCAATATTCGCGTAATCGATGTTGCCGACGTTATCGATAAACACAAAGATGAACGCTTACGTATCCGTTTAAATAAAGCACCCGGCATAAAACTGTCCATACAGAAACAACCACGCGCCAACACCGTTGCTGTAGTAGACGAAGTTAAATACCGGATAAGAACCCTGCAAGAACAGCATGCCATTCCGGATAACATTCAGATAGCCGTGGTAGATGATCAGTCTATCTTTGTCAGGCACTCTATATTTAACGCATCACTTGCTGCTGGCAGTGGTGCTTTGCTGGCCATGATTATTATCTATCTGTTCCTCGGCAGTTTATTACGCACACTTATAATCGGAACTGCCATCCCGATTGGCATCATGGTCACATTCATCATCATGCAATCACTGGGGCTGACCTTAAATATCATGACACTGGGCGGTCTGGCACTCGGTATGGGACTGCTAATCGACAGCACCATCGTCATGCTGGAGAACATCACCCGACACCAAGCTGAAGGAAACACTTCTACAGACGATGCTATTGAGGCAGCGATCGAAGTTAATAGCCCGATAGTTGCTTCAACCAGTACAAACCTTGGCGCTTTGCTACCCTTTCTGTTTATTGGTGGCATGACCGGTATGCTGTTTGAAGAACTGATAATCACCATAACATCGGCCATGCTGGCGTCATTAGTAGTGGCAATAACCTTAGTTCCGGCACTTGGATCAAAAATAAAATATAAGAAAAATAACAATATAAAAATCAATGCTTTAATAAGTAAACTTAAAGTACTTTATAAAAATAATTCAGGGCGCTTTTTACATAACCCGGGTAAGACATTGTTATTTTTTATGCTGCTATTTGTTCTCGCTATCTATCAGATTAATGCAACAAAACGTATCGATTTTCCACGTGTTGATGAGGGCAAGATTTCACTATCCATTTCCGGCGATCCTGGCATGCAACTCGAAGAGATGGACAATGCTGTTGATCAGATTGAAGATCTATTATTACAAGAAGAGGAAGTACTTACCCTGTTTACCACTGCGGGCGGTTTTGTCTTTGGTCGCTCTGAATTTGAAAACAGTAACCGCAGTTCGATTACCATACAGCTTAAACCTTCAGATCAACGCTCATTAAGCAGTGATAAATGGGCAAAGCAGACAAAAGAAAAAATAGAACAGCTTCAGCTGACAGGTTTTAAAGTTTATCTACGTGTCGCTGGCGTTCGAGGTTTACATATTACTCGAGGCAGCGACGACGTCAGTATTCATATTCGCGGTAATGACCTTGATTCCTTGAGAGAACTCGGTGATCAGGCAATTAAACTACTGGAACCTGTTTCTGGCCTGCAAAATCTCACGCATTCTTATGAAGAAGTTAAAGAAGAACTTAACGTTAGAATAGACAGAGAACGTGCCGCTGAATTTGGTGTAGATGCTTCTATCATCGGTGAAGCATTAATAATCGCACTCGACGGACAGATCATCAGTAATTATATCGAAGGTGATAAGGACTTTGATATACGGATGAGGCTGCCTCGTGCAAACAGTCACAACCCCAATGTATTACAAAATTTGATGGTAGATTACAAAAATGGTAATGCGATCCGTTTAGGTGACGTTGCTAATGTCAGCCGAGTAGCGACTGCAAGTCGTATTATCAGAAGTCAGCAACAGCGTATCGTAGAAATATCCGCTTCATATGACGTCAATGCTGACCAAAGCAAAGTTCTTCATGCCGCCATGAGCAAATTAAACGAACTGAATTTGCCTGAGGGATATGTGTTGTACGACAACGATACAAACAAAACCCTTGTTGAGGGACAGGAAACGGGCTTGATTGTTCTCTTCTTATCAATATTTTTAGTCTTTGTAGTAATGGCTGTGCAATATGAATCATTGCTCAACCCGCTGATCATTATGCTCAGCATCCCCTTTGCTGCCACTGGAGTTGCCGTAGGTTTACTTTTCAATCCTAGCATGAGCTTATCGATGCCTGTTTGGCTGGGCCTGATAATGTTGACAGGCATTGTGGTCAATAATGCCATTGTGCTAGTCGAACAGATAGAACTCGAACGTGAAAATAATAATTCGTTAATCGAATCGATAAAAAATGCAGCCGCTCTGCGTTTACGCCCTATTTTAATGACAACGCTAACCACGGTGTTTGGCATGATGCCATTAGCTATCGGTTTAGGTGAAGGCTCTGAAATGCTACAACCTCTCGCCTTTGTCATCGTATGGGGATTAAGTTTTTCTCTTTTCGTCAGCTTGATTCTGGTACCTAGTATGTACTCATTATTTCATCAGAATAGATCTGCCTGATTCCAGACATAAAAAAACCTGCCAGTTATAAATAACTGGCAGGTTTTATAAGAATCTAACCGTATCGTTTAGAAACTTGTACCAACACCTATACCAAGCACTAATGGGTTAACATCAAAATCAACTTTCAATGCATCTGCTCCGTTTGTAGTGGTGTACTTGCGAACATTGCTGAGACAAGAGTAGTAGCTGTAAAAAGCTTTACATTGTTAATTTTCATCAGAAGAAAGACTCCAAAAGTTATAAAATTTCTGGAACGGAGATTGCTGATACCTATGAAATGCTCATTGAAATTAATCAATAAACTAAATATTACAGGTATATTCTTTAATATGATTTTATTTTTCTGAAATTATGTCATGCATTTAGAATACGAATTAAGTAATTAACTCCATTCACTGTCTTCCATCCAGTCCATCATTTGCTCACACGGCATAGGTTTAGCCATGTAATATCCCTGTGCATAGTCACAGCCCATTTCACTCAGTAGCTCAAGTGTTTTTGCATCTTCAACACCTTCAGCCACGATTTTTAAATCGAGGTTATGCGCAAGATCAACGGCAGCTTTTACAATACTGGCATCCTTTCTATCATTCGACATGTTTAGTACAAAAGATTTATCAATCTTAATTTCATCAGCCGGAAGATTTTTTAAATACGCCAAAGATGAATACCCCGTACCAAAGTCATCGATAGAAACACCAAAACCAAGCTGATGGAATTCATTTAGAATATCCATACTCTTTTTAGGATTCATCATCATCGCACCTTCTGTCACCTCTAAAATCAAACTCGAGGGATTAATCGACCAGATACTTACTGCATTTGCCACAATTTCGACGATACTGCGGCTAGTCAATAATGATGGAGAAAGATTAACCGCCACTGTAAAACCAGGTGCAGTCTTTTGATAGCGTAGGCATTGGCGCAGCGCACCATTTAAAACCCAATTCGTTACTGGCATTAAAGAACTGCTGCCCTCTAAGATATCGATAAAATACTGCGTATTGACGAAACCGTATTTTTTACTGTTCCAGCGGATCAAAGATTCACCACCGTATACTTTTCCAGTACCTAGATTAATTTTTGGCTGGCAGAACAAACTGAACTCATCATCTTCTAGAGCAAACTGAATTTCATTTTCCAGCATCAAACTCGGTGGCATATCATCGTGTGTTGCCTGATGTAATAAGTAATCTTCATTATTTTTTTCAGCAAGCTGTAACGCAAGTGTCGATGAATGCAATAACTCCTCGAAGTTATTACCATTATCAGGTTTAACAGAAACACCCAGGACTATCTTTGGTGAGATAGTCGAGCCATCGATGTCGATCGAATGCTTAAACTCTGAAGCAATTTTATTTGCTGCTAATACAGCATGAGATGTGTTTTTTAATGCAGGCAATAAGACGCCAAACTCATTATCACCTATTCGCCCAACGACATCATCGGCACGTAATATTTCTTGCAATTTATCTTCTATGTACTCCAGGTATAAATCGCCCTTCTTAAAACCATAGGTCGTATTTATCTCCCTGAATCGACATATCTTTACGATAATGAATGCAACAGTTTCATCCGAGGTACCAACAAATGGCGAAATTTTATTAAAGAAATCCTGACGGTGCTTCATAGGCAATTATATTTTTCTGATATAGGTAGTAGTTACAAGTAGTATTCTGTTGGATCGATACCATATACACCGGGGTCCAGCCCTCGGTTAATATTTAACGGTAAATTGCTTTCATCTTCAAACTGTTCTGACAGGTCAACAATTTTATACTCCATCAGACTCTCTTTATTCTCATCAAGTATTAACATGATTTTTGGCCGCATTCTCTGTGTGAGATTTTGCTCCAAAACAATGCCTACCTGACCATTTGTCATTTCTACTAGTGAACCTGTTGGATAAACACCGATACATTGCAAAAACTGCTCAACTAACTCGGGTTGAAATGCACTACCACGCCAATTATAGATGTTCTGTAAAGCGACATAAGGTGACTTTGCAGCACTAAACGGACGATGACTGGTCATCGCATCATAACAATCAATAATTGCGGCCATCCTTCCATAAACAGGTATTTGAGCACCCTGAAGACCATTAGGGTAACCGCTGCCATCAAAACGCTCGTGGTGCGTGAGAGCGATATTGACGATATCCTCACTCATGCCTTTGGTCTCTTTGAGTATACCGACACCATGCCCTACGTGTTTTTTTACAATTCTATATTCTGCTTCAGTTAATCTTCCCGCCTTATTCAATATTCCTGCAGGCACGTTTACATTTCCCATATCCATCATCAACAAGCCAATGGCCAGGGTTCTTAAATCTTTTTTAGGTAAGCCCATGTAACGGCCGAAAGCGATAGCTAACGCACAGTTATCTACTGAGTGAGAATAAGTGTAGGCACTTTTCTTCTGCATCATGGAAAGCCACATATAGGCTTCTGAGTTTCGAATGATACTGTCTAAGATAGGTTCAACAACCCCTTTTACCGCTTCGATATCAAGATTTTTACCTTCCTTAACATTTTCCATGATGTGAGCAACCTGATTGCTCGCATCTTCCAGCGCACTTTTTGCCGCTGGCATTTCTTCTTTAGTCGAACTTTTATTTTCGTAACTTACTTTTTTCTTGTTATCCTGGAGGAACCTTTCAAGGTAAGCGTTAGTTTTTAAACGGGGGGCTTCCTCGACATATTCTTCAGCTGATATTCCACGATCTGGATCTATGAAGACATAAACGCAATACTCGCTTATTACCGTCAGGTCTTCTTCATTATCAATTAAAAACCCTTCTAATAAAAAAGGCGTGTCTATCCACGGACGATCAAGATTTGATACGTACATTCCAAGTTTCAAATAAGCGACGTTTACTTTACGTTCCATATAGACAGGGTGTGAATTGAATCAGCCATTATAAATTTATAGACCACATAATTATAGTTTAGGAATGGAAAAATGGTTGAAATCTAACAAAGTCATCCCAACATTATTCTTATAAGCATATAAATTTTTTTAATAATTTCAAGCATAGCCCTATTAAAGCTAATGCATTACACAATTATACATTAACCATATGTTTTACATAGTATTTATTTGATACCTATGGTTAGAAACGAAGTTTGCATTCGTGCTAATATAGAGTCATTGGTACCAATTATTCGCCGGAGAACATTTATGTCTCAAGTACAATTTAATTCACAATTAACCAGCCAAATTAACGTTTCTGACGAAGCCGTTAAACAGCTGATAGCACTGACTGAAAATGAGGACGGCGTAAACGGTGTTCGTATCTTTGTTTCTGGTGGTGGCTGTGGTGGCATGTCTTATGGCATGACGTTTGTTGACCAACCAACACCCTTTGATGCAACCCTGGATAAAAATGGTTTAAAAGTGCACGTTGATGCGGTTGCATTAAGTTTTCTCGAAGGTGTAGAGATCGATTACCAGACAGAAGGTGCCAATGCCAGTTTTGTCTTTAAAAACGTGTTTGCTAATTCCACCAGTGGCGGTTCATGTGGCGGCTGTGGTGGCGCATCTGGTGGCGGTTGCGGCTAACACTGCTGGTAAATAGTTTGTATTTATACAGGGTGGGCCATAATATGGCCCACCCTTTTTCATTGCCCATAGAATAATGACAAACAATACCGGTCAACATTTACTGCTGATTTCACATCACAACAGTTACCGTATTGCACCATACATAAAAGCAGCAAAAAGTCTGGGGCTTGAAGTAACGATAGCCTCAGAAGGAAGCCATTCACTTGTCTCTGAAGTCGCGAGCGGGTTACACATTGACTTCAGTAATTATGACTTGTCACTTGAAGCAATTATCGCAGAAAATCAACAGCGGTCTTTTTCTGGCATTTTAGGCAGTGACGATCAAACCGTTGAATTAGCCGCACATGTTGCCATGGCCCTAGGTCTTCCACATAATCCACCAAAAGCGGCATTATGCTCTCATCGTAAAGATCTGGCGCGTGCAGAATTAGCTCTATCAGGCTGCCCGGTACCGATTCACTGCCTGCTCGACCTAACGATGCCTTTGCAAAAACAACTGGCAGGTCTACCCTGGCCATGCGTTTTGAAACCACTGAACATGTCAGCAAGCCGGGGCGTAATTCGGGCAAATAATGAAGAGGAATTCCACCTGGCTTGCGAACGCTTAAAACCAATCGTTGCAACTTCAGCGACAGAATTTGAACAAACACATCTATTGATTGAAGATTACATCGACGGCATCGAAATTGCCTTTGAAGGTTATCTACATAAAGGCAGACTGCAGACCATCACCATCTTTGATAAACCCGACCCATTGGTTGGCCCCTATTTTGAAGAAACCATCTACGTCACACCATCGACACTTGATGTAAAACTTCAACAGTCAATACACTCTGTGATAGAAACAGCCTGTGCCGCTTATGGTCTGATCACAGGTGCTATACATGCTGAATGCCGAATCGATAGAGAGGATAAAATCTGGATACTGGAAATAGCTTCACGCACCATAGGTGGCGACTGCGCACGTATATTGGATAACAAAAATTTTAGTGTGGAAGAACTTGCGATCTCACTGGCCATCAGCCAACCAATCGATGTCAGCATGCCGGAACAGGCACGTGGAGTGATGATGATTCCAGTCAGAGAAAAAGGCCTACTAAAACGTGTTGAGGGATTACTTGAGGCCAATAAAACAAAAAACATCGACAAAATCGATATTATTATCAATCAGGGACATGAACTTGTGCCCTTGCCCGAGGGCAATCAGTATCTAGGCTATATCTTTGCCAGCGCTGAAACGCCTGAACAGGTTACCGCTGCCATCAGGAAAGCCTATGCCCACCTGTCTTTTATTACGGCACCGGTGTTTAATATTAACAACACACTGGCTTAAACGCTGAAGTTTAATATTGAAGCTGAGTATTGAATCTAAGTATTGAATCTAAGTATTGAATCTAAGTATTAAAGCGCAGCGTTGAAATGTAGCCGGGAAAACTTACTTTTTGCCGCCACCACCGCCAGCCTGAAAACCTGCAGGTACCTGACCGTGATCACCTTCATTGAAAAAGAAACCCACCATATGCTTTTCGATTAATTCGATATTCTTTGTGTCTGCGGTATTTAAACCATTTTCATTAATGATGGTAGTCAATCGCTCTAGCCACTGCTTCCAGCCTTCTTTTGACACATTTTCAAATATACGCATACCTAAATCACCCGGATGTGGTGGTGACTCTAAGGCTTCTGCTTGTATTTTTAAAACTACACACTGAACTGTTTTTGCCATCATTAACCTCTAACCTACTCATCTTCTTTAAATCTAGTATTAATCTTCGTACTTTTTCAACAATACGCCTTCATCACCGCAGCAACTGGCTGCGCATTGTTTAATCTGATGTAACTCTTCTTCTGAGCCATTTAAATAAACATCTATTGGCTGATTTTCAGTGGCACAGTCACAACCCTTGTCATTATACACATAAACACTATTCAACCCGGCTCGTTTGGCCTGAGCTTCAGCGCCATATAACATATGCTCGGGCGTTTCCGGCACATCACTGAGCTTATATGCAGGGAAAAATCGTGTTACATGCCACGGACTATCAACACCCAGATTATCTCTGATCCAGCATGCAATTTCATAATGCTCCTCAGGATCATCATTTTTACCCGGGATGATATTAGTCCGGGTTTCTACGTGTATACCTAAATCATGCGCCTTTTTAATTGAAGCCAAAACTTCTTTGACCTTAGCCGGCCGGCAGATATCTTTGTAGAAATCATCTTGCATACTCTTGATATCTGAGCACAGCACATCGACCTTGCCGACCAGCAACTCTAATGCTTCATCGGTCACATAACTATTAGAAACATATACCGTGTACAAACCAGCCTCATGAGCGAGCTCACAAACATCAAGCACGTATTCCAACCAGACTGCTGGCTCTGAATAGGTAAAGGCAATACCTTGAACACCTGCTGTCAGTGCAGCATCAACAAGCTTTTGTGGCGGCACCCAAGCTTCCTTTGATTGCCCTTTAGCAAGGTTATCCAGCGCTTCCACACCCCATGATATTTCCAGGTTATGACAACCGCCACAACGAAAACTGCATCCGTAGCTACCAACAGACATTACTTTTGTTCCCGGGCGATAATGCTTTACTGGTTTTTCTTCGATATAGTCGATATCAATTGCAGAAAGTATTCCGTAGGAAAGGTTATATAACGTGCCATTCCTGTTCACATGCGCCTGGCAGAAACCACGCTGACCATGACTTATCTTGCAACGCCACAAACACAGGTTACAGCGTGTTGTGCCATTTTCCATTTTTTCCTGCAGACATGTTTCGACTAACTGGTATTGTTCTGTTTGTTTTTGATCAGTCATGAAATAACCAGAGTTTGTTTATAAATGCATTTAAAAAGGCAGTTTACCAGTGTATGTTGCACATAATATACCCTCATTAAAAGGGATATAAAGGCGATTATCCTGCACTTCCACCGTATCAATATGGGCATTATTGTCATAATTAAGCGCTTTTTCGAGCAAAAAATGCTGATTTTCAAGCTGGCAATGATACGGATAGCCAAACGCACGTGTTGCCCGCATGAAGTCGTAAGCATGCTGCGCCGTCCATGACGTTTCTATCATAAAATCCTCTTTAACAGGATAGGGAAAATAACTGGCCAATGTTGAATCTTGTACAGATTTATTAAGCGTTCCAGTCGATAGTGCAGATAACAGATTAAGCATTAAATCAGCACCTACTTCTGCTAACTGATGATTAATTTCTGAGTAACTGGCACCCTCATCCAGATTCACTCTTTGTTGTAGCGCAATAGCACCCGCATCAAACTCATGTTCTATCTGATGCCAACTTACACCTGTATCACTTGCTTGTTTCATCTGCCAGAATATCGGCTCAGGGCCACGGAAGCCCGGCAATAATGAAGGGTGCAGATTAAAACATCCATGAGCAGCAATTTTAAGCAGAGCATCTGGTAGACGTTTGTTGTAACAAGACATTAATACAACGTCGATAGAAAACTGCTCACACTGTTGAATCACATCCTCGACAGATGCGGATAAATCAATTATTGGTATTTCAAAATGATTTGCAGCCAGCGCTAACGATTCATTTTCTATTGCTATTAATTTTTGATCAATAATGATGGGATTATTAACACCAACAACAGAGAGTGAATGTTGTGACGATGACAATAACTTTTTAAATGGAAGCAGTGATAATGCACCTGATGAACCGATATAAAAAATGTTCATAGATATACCACACTGTTTTACAGCAAGCTTAAAATTAGCCGTCTATAAAGTAATAATCTGATCTGGCATATTGCCTGATAGCGCGTCATATAGATTAGGAAAACAACCGACAACTTCAACACCATGTACATCATCTTCAAGTTGAGGAAGAATCATTTTCCCTAATTTATAAGATACCGAATGTCCCTGTGTTGAAAATATGTAGGCAACTTTCATAGCTCTAGCCTTTATAATTAATTTTATCGATAGTGTTTCTTACTGGACTACTATCGATATTGATTACTCGTACCCGCGAAAGTCTAAAACAATTTTTTAATTTACAACAATAAGCTACAACCCATCAAAACAAACGGCTTATTTTTTAATGGCTAGATAGCTATAACGTGATTACATCCATTCCTAAGTCACCCACTTCCTCTTGTGTTGCGGCACTGGTAATAACAGCGACACTTGCTTCACCATTTTTGAGATATGTTTCTGTTACACGTTTTAAATCATCAATAGTTACTTTAAGTACTTGCTGTCTGTACCTCTGTAGTTTATCTCGGGTCCGACCATGCAACTCATTATGAAAGGCTGATCGAGCTTCACCGGCAGGTGAACCCGGTTTATCCATACCACCGATTACGCCGAGAATTGCTTCTTCTAACTGACGCTCTTCATGTTCGTTATCAAGTATCCAGTCTATAGCCGAATCAAAATCTTCTAGCGTTTCACTCAAGCGAGGGTCACGGTAAGAATAAAACTTGAATGCAGCAATATTGGTATCCTGTGTTGCACCACCGCCATACGCACCACCCTGCTCTCGTACTGCCGTATGTAAATAACCATTCCTCATAAAACCACCTAATACAGACAATGCTGCAGCATCTTCATGCTCCATAGTCACTGTCGGGTAAGCTTTTGCACAGAAATTAACCTGTGTATTAGCAATCCACATCTGTTTTGTTTGTTGTTTTATTTCAGGCAGTGTAAACGACTCATAACTAGCAGATTCCTGCTGCTGCCAAACCTGTTCAAATTCTTTAACCGTTTTGTCAAGCTTGTCTGATTCCAGCGTCAACATATAAGTTTTCGCAGAAGCCTTTATTTTTTCGTGAATAGAAGCAAACAATTTAGTCGTTTTATTTAATGCTGTTTTGTCACTATGTGAATCATCAAGTGCTTTTAATGATTTAATACCTGCAAGCCCACCGAAAGTGTGACTAAGAGAAGCAACAGGGCTCATGCCGCTAGCTGCTGCAGTCATGGCTAATGAGTGACCACTGCCCGTTACACTGCGCTCGCGACGCGAACGCATCTGGGTAATCAGTTCAGCTATCCGATCTTCTTCATCAAAACGCACAGTATTTAATGTGTCACTCATCAATTGGGCTAAATTTATATTATTTCTGTTCAGCGCCTTACCTGAGAAAAAGAAATACGCACGAATTTTTTGCTCATCATCAGTGAATGCACGAACACTGTACGCAGCATGTACTCCGCCACTAACACTGGACTGCCTTTCCTGAATCTGCATGTAATCAGCATCACCACAGCCTAGCTCTGTCAGACAAGATGAGTAATAAGGCAACAAAGCAAGCTCATCATCACTCAATGCTGGCAAGTCACAGATAACTTCATGATAAACAAGCCCATTAGTTCCCTGTTCGAATACAGAGGATTCAGTACCTGAGATTTTTAGGTTGTTCGCCTGAGGAATCTTCATCTCTGCAGGAACGTCGCTCAGATCCACCTTAGGTAAAACACCAGGGTCATCTTCCTGCGTCTGACGTTCTGCTAATGCTGCAGCCTGTTCGATAAGTTTCTGTTTATCATCATCACTCATCGATTGATTGATTTCAGCCAGATGTGCTTTTTCTGCCAGTTCTTTACGTTGGCTTAGTTCATCATCTGGACGCAGTGTTAAACGAACACGATGTTGATTATCAAGCAGCAGCTCACGAACCAGGTTCTTAATAAATTCTGGATCCTTGATATCTTCACGTAGAGATTCGATTACAGGATCAAGGTTTAACAGTGAGGCTGGATCGCTACGATGGATTGCGGCAGTTAATCCGCTTAAGATCAATTGCAGACCAAAGGGGTAACTGTCGCCACCGACTTCTCTCTGACTCAATTCAAGTTGATGCAATACAGCTTCTAATTTTTCATGCGGTACACCATTATCCGCAACATCATTTAAAACATCTAAAACCAGCTTTTCAAAGCCTGCTGCATTGTCTACTTTACTGCCTTCGATACCGCACAAAAAACACATCTCATAATTAGAGTCCTCAAGACCGCATAACGGTGATGGCGCAGCGCCCAATTCCGTTTTTTCTAAGGCCTGGCGCAATGGTGATGAACTGTTATCCAATAATACCTGTGATAACAGATTAGCCTTCATCATGTCATCCAGTGAAGTGCAAGGCCCCAATAACCAGCTCATCACATGGTGTGTTTTATCTTCGATGGTATCATCACCAACTAAATCGTAAGCATAAGCTTCTTCGACGACAAGTGGTGCAAGGTATCGTTTTTCAGGTTTAACAGAAATTTTTACATCTAATTTTTCAAACTGATCCAGCGCCTGCTCTTCAAATTTTTTCTGATGTTCATAAACCGGGATATCACCAAACGTCATAAAAACAGCATTGCTCGGATGATAATGTGTCTGATGGAAATCTTTTAACTGCTGATAAGTCAGGTCAGGAATATCCTGCGGTTCACCACCACTATTGTAATGATAAGTCGATGTTGGATATAGATAAGTACTTACCTCCTGCCACAGCACACTGACGGGGGAACTCATCGCGCCTTTCATCTCATTGAACACAACGCCCTTATATTCAAGTTCACTGTCAGCATTACCTTCTTCTTTAAATTCAATACGGTGGCCTTCCTGTAAAAAGTCCAGCTCGTCTAGACGCGTAAAAAATACAGCATCAAGATATACGTCCATGAGGTTATTGAAGTCTTTAACATTCTGACTGGCAAACGGATATGCGGTCCAGTCGCTGCTAGTAAAAGCGTTCATAAAAGTATTCAGGGAACGGCGTATCATCATAAAAAACGGATCGCGTACCGGGTATTTTTTACTTCCGCAGAGCGAAGTGTGCTCCAAAATATGAGCGACACCTGTGGAGTCCATCGGTACCGTTCTAAAAGCAACTAAAAAAACATTCTCAGTATTTTCGGCTTCCATGTGATAATGAAGCGCACCCGTTTTTACGTGCTGGTATTCCTGTAAGGTTAAATTCAGAGACGGGATATGCTCACTGCGTATCCATTTAAATGCAGGGTGATGTTTTACAGCTGGTGCAGCTGATGAAGACTCTTGTGACATTACAGATGACATAAACTATTTATCTCTATTTGATTTAAAGCTTAAAAGTAACTACTCATAGTTACTCTGCATAATTATAAGCGTACTAACTTATATACCGATTCGGTGAGTGCCGTTAGGCCTCGTTTTTTCAACCCTGCTTCCAGATTAAGAACATCTTTAGTCAGTAGCTTTTGCACTGAAAAGCTATTTGAATATAAGTCATGTACTTCTTCTTCAGTGACTGAAAATGGCGGACCATTCATCTCTTCAGAATCAAAGGTCAAGGTGACCAATAATGTTCTAGTACCCGACTTTTGTAGCGCCGCCATTTTCTCAGCATATTGCTGGCGCATTTCCACTGGCAACGCTATTAATGACGCTCTATCAAAGATATCACTAATATCCTCCAAATCGCTAGACTGAAGTTCAAAAAAGTCACCCTGATATAGTTCTATTACGGATTCCAGATCACTGGATTGATAGAATGCGTGCTGATCTTTTTCAGCGCGTTTATAATTAAGCGCATTATCTTCAAAAAAATCTTTGACCGCACGGTCACTGCATTCCACCCCGAACACTTTGTAAGCATTCTGTGACAGCCACAACATATCTTTACTCTTGCCACACAGAGGCACAAAAACCTTTAATTTTTGACGTTGCTCTACTGCGGGACCTTTCTCACCATAAAAATAAGCAAGATATGGGTTTACCTGCTGCTGATGAAAGCCTAACTGATTATTATCCCAACGCTCTAACCAGAAATCAATTTCCATAATACCTAACTTTCGCCTGGCTTCCAGACGCCAAATGCATCTTCAGCAGGTTTCATGTCCTGTTCGACCTGATCAAGCACCTGTCCCATAAAATGTGACAAATCACCTAACAATTCTTTTTTATCAAGGTCAGGCTGGTCTTGCTGAGCAAGTACGTAGCCAGTAACGGCTGATAAATACTGCATAAAATAAAGATCATTATCCGCTGCTGAATCATGCTTCATTACGACTGCTTTAATGTCTGAAATCATTTCAGACGATAGTTGAATACCACCACTCATTTCGTTTATTCCTGTTAATTTGTTTGGATTTTATATCTTATTAGTATGGTGCTAGTCTAAGCTATTTCAAGCTTAGCGAACAGGATTCACCATGTTTAAAATCTGTATTTATGTCCCTGAAAAATCTGTGGAAAACGTTAAACAGGCACTGTTCGACGCTGGTGCTGGGCGAATCGGAAATTATGATCAATGTTGCTGGCAGACAGATGGTATCGGTCAATTTCGACCGCTTAGCGGTAGCAACCCTGCGTGGGGATCTCTGAATAATGTCGAGCATGTCAACGAAATTAAAATTGAGCTGGTTTGCGAAGACAGCCTGGTTAAGATGGCTATTCAGGCGATGAAAGATGCACACCCTTATGAGGAGCCGGCGTATGATGTTTGGCCGTTAGCTTCGTTTTAATACTTCAGAATAGTGATAGGGTTTACATTACTCCCATCAATAACGATTCCATCTTCACTTGTAGTGAGCGGATTTATCTCATTCCGCGATCTTTTATTTTATTTAGCTGTTTAAGTTTTACCTAACTTTTGCATACTGCGTAGAGATTGCGGGTCCCGCCCCGCTGGCGGGTCACTTTTTTGCTACAGCCCAAAAAAGTAACCAAAAAAGGCCGTCGCGACGCTAGTCGCCCCTGTAAAAGACACAGGGGTTCCCATTGATGCGTAACAAGAAACATGCTGCGCCAGAACTCGCCCACGTTGAAAAAAACACGTACGCTCAGACATGCTGGCACAGATAGCCCATGTTTCCTGTTACACCTCAATGGCTCGGCTAATGCGAAGGTAAGTCAAAAGAATAAAGCAGACGCT
>JAUVDN010000102.1 GCA_030595325.1 Gammaproteobacteria bacterium
CATTAGGTACTGCACGTGATGCACAGATTATTGATGCGCTTGATGGTTCATACCGCGAACCGTTCATGCTGCATTATAACTTCCCTCCATACTGTGTTGGTGAAACTGGCATGGTGGGTTCGCCAAAGCGCCGTGAGATTGGTCATGGCCGTCTGGCAAAACGTGGCGTTTTAGGTGTTATGCCATCAGAAGATGATTTCCCATACACCATTCGTGTGGTCTCTGAGATTACTGAATCTAACGGTTCCAGTTCGATGGCTTCTGTTTGTGGTACCAGTCTGTCATTGATGGATGCGGGTGTACCAATCAAAGCACCTGTTGCTGGTATCGCCATGGGTCTGATCAAAGAAGGTGATGATTTCGCAGTGCTTTCTGACATCCTGGGTGATGAAGATCACCTTGGCGACATGGACTTTAAAGTGGCTGGAACTGAAGATGGTATCTGTGCATTGCAGATGGATATTAAAATCCAGGGTATCACTAAAGAGATTATGGAAAAAGCACTGGAGCAGGCGAAAGGCGGTCGTAACTTTATCCTTGGTGAGATGAACAAAGTTCTTTCTGAAACTAATACAGAAATGTCTGAGTACGCGCCACGTTATCTGACTATCAAGATTCACCCTGACAAGATCCGCGATGTTATCGGTAAAGGCGGCGCAGTTATCCGTGCATTGACCGAAGAGACTGGCGCGATGATTGACATCGATGATGAAGGTAATATCAAGATCGCATCTGCTGATCTGGCTGCTGCTGAAGAAGCAAAGAAACGTATCGAGCAGATTACATCGGACGCTGAAGTTGGAATGATCTACGATGGTACAGTGAAGAAGATTATGGATTTCGGTGCGTTTGTTGAGATTCTGCCTGGTAAGGATGGTCTGGTTCACATCTCTCAAATCTGCGAAGAGCGTGTTGAGAACGTGAGTGACAAACTATCAGAAGGTGATGTCGTCAAAGTTAAAGTGCTTGAGATCGATCGTCAGGGTCGTATCCGTTTAAGCATGAAAGAAGCAGAAGAAGTGGCTGCATAGTCAGTTCGGGTTCTGATGCTGGATAAAAAGGGGCTTCGGCCCCTTTTTTTGTTGCCCAGATTTTATGATTTTCCGGGAATAATGCCGTTGATTGTCAGCCAATTAACAGCAACTTTGCCAGTCTGATTTTGATTGTTAACAGATAGCTTGCTGTTAGTTAAATTTACTGCATAGAAAGCTGACAACTCAATAAATTGGACTACAATCATTTAAAACCATAAGACCTTGGGGGGACAACATGGAAATAACAATAAAAACAATCCGCGGAATCGCTGTAACAAATTTGATCATTCTGGGTCTGGCTGGCTGTTCGACTTCGCCAGCACCCTGGACTCAGGCAGATGATGATCCATGGGGATCAAAGCGCGCAAATGAAGAGGCAAGCATTCCTTCTGATGATGCGGTATCTGATACTTCACTGAATGATCCAGTTCTGCTGGCAGATCCTGAGCCAGAGCCAATTATGATGCAGGAGCCTGACGCTGCGCCTGCACCTGTTGTTATCGCGCCGGTTATGGTGGCTCAATCAGCGGAAGAAGAGATAATGAACATGTCTGGCACTAACTACGCAATTCAGGTTTATGCCAGTAAAACGGTTGAAAGTGTTGATGAATTTAAAACCAGTAAAGGGCTTGAAGGTCTGATGACAGTGAAAACGGATCGTTCAGGTTCGATCGTTTATGTTCTGGTCGATATCCATCCTGACCGTGCCTCTGCAAATGCAGGCGCAGGTGATTTAGAAGCTAAAACAGGTTCTAAACCATGGGTTCGTTCTGTTGCAGGATTGCAGAAGATCGTCGCTCAATAAGCAAATATGTATTTGAGTTAAAAGGCCGGAATTCCGGCCTTTTTTTATGCCTGTTAATAAATTATTTTTTTTGTTTGTTTTTGGGTTATCTGTGCCCGCTGGTGAGCGAATTGTCTGATTTTTACAGTGGCGAATAAAGACACTTCTATAGCGCTTGAGTTAAATCAACTCCAGCTTAAAATAGTAATAAAGTTAGCTGACCATGAAACTAAATTAAGGTAGTATTTGTCCAATTTTTAAAATCTTCCAAGGTTGTAAGTCTTTGAATTCAATATTTTTTCATTTTTTGAAATACGTGCTTTTATTGGTAACGATGCTGTCTATGGTCTCCTGTGGCCAACTTGTCTCAAATGCCAAACAAGACTTCGCGGATGACCTGTCAGCAACGATATTGGAATTTGATGACCCTGAGACCATCAAAAAGGGTTTGCCAGCCTACCTGATATTGATGAGCAGTATGATAAAAGGTGATCCTGATAATCCTGAACTATTAGAGTCGGGCGCAAAATTGTACAGTGCTTATGCTTCTGGTTTTACAGACAATGAAGCGAGTAAGCGAGCACTGGCAAACCGTGCTTTTAATTATGCCGGTCAGGCGATGTGTATCAGAGATGAGCGCTTCTGTGGAGTGAAAAAATTATCGTATTTCAAATTTGAGAAGTTACTGGAATCGATAGAACGGCCGCAAGCTGAGCATTTGTTTGTGTTTGTCAGCACCTGGGCCGGTGTGATAGAGGCCAATAGTTCGGACTGGAATGCCGTCGCAGAGCTGCCAAAAGTGAAGGCTGGTATACAATGCGTATTAGATATAGATGAAACGGTGAGTAATGGTAATGCACACCTCTATATGGCAGTGATGGAATCTATTTTACCTCCAGCACTTGGCGGCAAACCAGAGCTGGCCAAAAAACACTATGATCGTGCGATCGAACTTTCGAATGGCACAAACCAGATGGCAAGAGTCTTCTATGCTGAAAAATATGCACGCATGCTGTTTGACCGTAAATTACACGACGAGTTGCTGCAGCAGGTAATCTCAGCTGAAACAGGACCAAAAGATCAGATACTAATCAATGCGTTGGCCAGACAGAGAGCAGCTGAATTATTAGACGACGCTGATGACTACTTTTGAGTGTGCTGCCAAAAATAGTTGTAGGGGCGGAAACTATTTCCGTGATTTCTCTTAGATGAGAAAATAACAAAGATAATGAAATGAAAAATATACATAAAAAAATTGTTTTGATGATCGCCGTATCGCTACTGTGTATCAACGCCCCTGCCGTTTTGGCCAAAACGATCAAGATTGCAACACTTTCGCCGGAAGGTACATTCTGGATGAAACAGATGCGGGTTGGTGCGAAAGAAATTAAAGAAAAAACGCAGGGCAGGGTGAAATTTAAGTTTTATCCCGGTGGTGTCATGGGCAATGACGATAATGTATTAAGGAAGATACGTATTGGTCAGTTACACGGTGCCTCAGTAACTGTGGGTACGCTTTCTCAGTCGACACCGGATGTAACACTATACGGTCTTCCCTATTTATTCTCCAGTCTCGATGATGCTGCCGAGGTTAGAAAAATAACAGATCCGATGTTGAGCAATGAGATCGAAAAAAATGGTTTTGTTAATTTTGGTTTTGCCCAGGGTGGTTTTAGCTACCTGATGTCAAAAGAACCGATTCGCAGTTTAGATGACTTGAGGAGTCGGAAGTCATGGATACCCGAAAAAAGTGAAGTAGGTTTGTCCGTTTATCATTATGTTGGTGTTGTACCTATCTCCCTTCCTTTATCTGATGTACTGACTGGGTTGCAGACTGGGTTGATCGACACCATTGCTACTTCACCTATCGGTGCATTGGCTCTGCAGTGGCATACGCATATCAGCTATGTAACTGATCAGCCAATAAACTATCTTGCTGCGATGTTGATCATTGATAAAAAAGTGTTTCTTAAATTAAGTGAAACAGATCAGGCCATCGTCCGTGATGTAATGGGGAAGGCTTATAGGAAAATCGATCAGCAAAACAAACTGGATAATATCGCTGCGCGTGAGGCTATGATCAATCAGGGTATAAAATTCATCAAGTTAACTGATGATGATAAGTTGGAGTGGGAGAAGATAGATGACTCTGTTATCAATGATATGCTTGAAAAGTACAAATACAGCAAAACATTGTATGAGGCTGTGACTATAAATAAACGAGATGCCCCAAAGTTTCATTGAGTATTGAGCACTTATAACTGCTTAAATTACATCTATATCATGAGTCTAGCAGACAACAAATTTATAAAAATAATCAACAGGTTTGAAGACAGTCTTCTGGTAGTCATTTTGTCCAGCATGATCGTGTTGGCGGTATACCAGATAATTTCAAGAAATTTATTCGGTGAAGGTATCGTCTGGATCGACCCTTTATTAAGGACGCTGGTACTGTGGGTGGGGCTTTCCGGTGCAGTGGTGGCAACACGTACGGACAATCATATCAGGATCGATATCTTTACAAAATATTTTCCGCCGCACTTGTTCAAATATGTGCAACGTATCGCGTATCTGTTTACCTTGTTTGTGTGTCTGCTCATCGCATGGCATGCGACGCGCTTCGTATACAGTGAATATGTGTATCAGACCATCGCTTTTTCCGGTATACCTGCCTGGGTAACCGCATTAATCATACCCGTTAGTTTTTCACTTATCGCCTTTCGATACGTATTGCTAATCCTGTCTCCCTATGAAAGGCAGATCGTGCCTGATGGTGATAGCTGATCATGGTTGCGGCACTCGTACTTTTACTGCTGGTTATCTTAGGTGCGCCACTGTTCGCAATTATAGCGACCAGTGCGCTGATCGGCTTTTATGGCGAAGAGATCGATTTATCTGTCATCGCCATCGAGATCTACCGTATCGTTGATACACCGGTATTGCTCGCTATCCCACTGTTTACTTTTGCAGGTTACGTTCTGGGTGAAAGTAATGCATCACAGAGACTGGTGCGGCTGACGGATGCTATGCTCGGCTGGATGCCCGGTGGGTTAGCGGTTGTTTCATTGATTGCCTGTGCATTTTTTACAGCACTTACTGGTGCATCAGGTGCAACAATTATAGCGCTCGGTGCAATTTTGTATCCAGCGATGAAACAGGCGGGATATAACGAACGTTTCAATCTTGGTTTGATCACATCATCAGGTAGTTTAGGCCTGCTGTTCCCGCCATCGATCGCCTTGATACTATACGGTGTGATCGCACAGCAGATGGATCTGGATCAACCTGTAGCAATAGATGATCTGTTTGTTGCAGGCCTGTTGCCTGGTATGTTGATGCTTTCTCTTTTGGTCGCCTGGAGCATGTACAAGGCTGTCGGCGATAAGATACCTACATCAGAATTTGATTCAAAAAAACTGTTCAGTGCATTGCGTGAGTCGATATGGGAGATGCCTCTACCCATCATTTTAGTGGGCGGTATCTACAGTGGATATTTCGCGGTCTCCGAAGCTGCGGCAGTGGCTGTGTTGTACGTGCTGGTCGTCGATGTGCTGATACTGCGTGAGATAACGATCAAACAGTTGCCAGTGATCATGCGTGATTCAATGGTACTGGTTGGTGGGGTACTAATTATTCTGGCAGTATCGCTGGCATCAACTAATTATTTGATCGATGCTGAGATACCAACGAAGTTATTTGATTTCATCCGTGAGCATGTAGACAGCAAGCTAACTTTTCTTATTCTGCTGAATATTTTCCTGCTGATATTGGGCATGATGCTCGATGTGTTTTCAGCACTGGTCATCATCGTGCCGTTAACTTTACCTATCGCAATCGGTTATGGCATTCATCCGGTACACTTCGGCATCATCTTTTTAGCTAACATGCAGATCGGTTATTTTACACCGCCTGTCGGCATGAATCTGTTCATTGCCAGTTACCGGTTTAACAAGCCGATCACTGAGCTCTACTATGCAACCATTCCGTTTATGCTTATCTTGTTTGTTGCCGTGTTGATCATTACATACTGGCCAGCATTGACCATGACGTTGATCGATATTCATCGTTGATCGTGTTAATAGAACAGTATGGAACTCCTGAATCGAAAAGTTAGCTGCCCGTATTGTGGTGAAAGCATCGAATTGCAGATAGATGATTCAGCGAGTGGACAGGATTATTTTGAAGACTGTTCGGTCTGCTGCCGTCCGATTCGAGTTCAGGTGAGCATCGATTTCGAAGGTGACTGTCAGGTAGATATATTGCGTGATGATGAATGATGTTCAGTCTGTCTGGATAGCTGCGCTCAGAGTGTAAATAGCATAACCCTTATATGTTTTACCAGCAGTGACGTATGCAGCATGTCAGATGCCAACACACATAAGCGACGTTGGTGAAATATGCCTGGCAGAGAAAAACTACTGTATAACTGACATTGGAGAATGTGACTGAATAATGGAAATTTGTTCAGATTATTAATTAGGTATACTGTCCCGAATGGCCCCGAATGGCCCCGAATGGCCCACTTGTTAGCTCAATTTTAATATGCGAATAACTCTTGTAGAGAATTGCATAACTCTATTTGAGTATTTTCATCTATTGATCCCAATTTTTTTACTAGCCTGGTTTTATCAACCGCTCTAATTTTATCTAAGAGTATTAACCCGTTTTTATTTTTAAATTTACATTTGATTCTACATGGAAAATCGAACCCTTTGGTAGTCATGGGTGCAACAATAACAGTTGATAATGCTGACATCTCATTTGGTGAAATAACAACACAAGGTCTTGTTTTGTTTATTTCTCTGCCTTTAGTTGGATTTAAGCTGACAAGCCAAACCTGAAATCGGTTAACTGATGTCATTACCACTCCAAGTCATCATCTGATGTTAATGTGGCATCTAGCCACTCACTGTCAGATGCTTCTGAACCTTTGCTTGCAAGGGTTGTTTCAATAGCTTTTTTCCAGCCTTCTCTTGGCTTTTTGCTGGGGGTAACCAGAATGCCTTGATTTACTACCTGTATATCAAGTTCTTTTCCTTCAAGATGGGCTTGCTGTATAAGTGGTTTAGGTATTCTGATGCCTTGAGAATTACCGATTTTAACTAGATGTGCCATATAGCAGCCTCATTAAATAAATTATGAGGTAATTATAATGTAATTACATTGAATTGCAATAGTGTGACCAAATTGATGGTTTTTAAGAGCTAACGTCAGAGTTGTGCGGGCGGAGCGTTTTTTGCGAAGCTCCGAACAAGCGACTTGTTATATGGCTATTGATATGTCTCACCATTATGTTTAAGCCAACCACCTACATGATCTCCTCTAGGATCATGATGTGTCCAGTGTACTACACCACCTTTAGAGTTCCACTCATATTCACCGTAAAAATTAACTGCATCACCTTTGTTTAATAAGTTAATGCGCGGTGCTAAATCAATGTTATGTGAAATCAGTAAGGTCTGGCCAGAGGAAAGCTTTAGAATGAATTTTTGATGCCTGCTACCACTTGTATCATCTGCTAATTTGCGAATGACGATACCAGAGCCGCCGACTTGAACATTGCTTGTACGATTTTCAAATGCACTAGCGAGTGTTTGGTTACTTGCCGTTCCTTGGCCTGCAAATGATTGTATAAAAGCTGGGTTACTTTGTAAGTAACCATATAGTGAAAATACAATGGCTATTAGAATTGCTATTTTTTTCATATTAGACAAACATCCTTTTTAATTTTCTTTAACCATATCAACGCTTTGCTAACTTGCCATTTTATATGCTGCGTAGTGAAACGAAGCGGCGTATAAAATGGTCAACGTTGAGCTACTTGTTGGGCTATTACAGTTTATCTGAAGCATCAGGCTCAATATCTCTAACCTTTGATAATGCTGTTTTGAATTTTTTCTTGCTTCCTTTCGCAGCTCTTTCAGATAAATATTTTTCTGTAGTCAAAGCAGACATTTTTTCAGCTAATGCGGTGGCAACAAACTGATTGATTGAAATATTATCTTCTTTAGCTAAGTCCCTGACGCTCTTATGAAGTGAGTCAGGCAGCCTTAAACTTATTGTGCTCATGATATCTCTCCTATTT
>JAUVDN010000122.1 GCA_030595325.1 Gammaproteobacteria bacterium
ACAAAGCATCCATCGGTTCCATAACTTCCCTGTCGCCTCGCAATTCAAACAAACCGTGTTCTTCAATTGCGCGAATACCTTCTGCTTTTACATTTCCCGCCACCACGCCTGAAAAAGCTCGACGTAGATTCGCCGCTAGCAAATGGCTGGGCTGATCTTTATGCAAAGCCAAATCGGTCATATTTTGATGCGACGGTTCAAATGGTTTTTGAAATTGCTCATCAATAGTCAAGGTCCAGTTGTAATGATAAGCATCACCCTTTTGCTCACGATGCTCACGCACTTGCCGCATACCCTTATTCATCTCGATAGCAACACGTGCCGGATCATCGATAATGATTTTATAACGTTGTTGCGCACCAAGGCCTAAGGTATCAACGATGAATTGATTGATTTGTTTGAAGTAATCTTCCGCAATTTTCGGACCGGTAAAGACTAATGGAAAAGGTACATCAGCATTATTAGGATGTAACAATATACCCAGTATATAAAGTATTTCTTCAGCAGTCCCAGCACCACCAGGAAATACAACAATTCCGTGGCCTGTTCGCACGAACGCTTCCAGACGTTTCTCGATGTCCGGCATGATGACTAATTTGTTTACGATCGGATTAGGTGACTCAGCTGCAATGATACCTGGCTCTGTCAAACCCAGATAACGACCTATTCCACTCCGCTGTTTAGCATGACCGATTGTTGCGCCTTTCATCGGGCCTTTCATTGCACCCGGACCACAACCTGTACAGATATCCAGATTTCGTAGACCCAGCTCATAACCAACATCTTTAGTATATTTATACTCTTCAGGACCAATCGAATGTCCACCCCAGCACACTACCAGGTTCGGTTCTAATCCAGGGAAAAATACATGCGCATTTCGTAAGATATGAAAAACTGCGTTCGTCAGATCGACCGACTCGCCAAGATTAAAACGCGGTGAATTTACAATTTTATTATGCATGTAAATAACATCACGTAACACGGTGAATAAATGTTCGTTAATACCTGTGATTAACTCACCATCGACAAACGCAATTGCCGGCGCATTCTTTAAAGCTAACTTAATACCACGCTGACGCTGCACCACTTCAACTGAGAAGTCAGGATAACGGGCTAGCAATTCCTGACCGTCATCAAGTGCACTACCGCTGTTGAGTACCGCCAGTGAACAGTTTCTAAATACCTGATTAAGCTCTCCATGACTGGTATTTAAAATACGCACCACCTCAAACTGCGAAAGCGTTTCTAACTGACCCTTGGGGGAGATGACTGCGTCTATTACATCGTATTTCATTATTAATAATTCTTGTTAGTGTGTATCGTCTGAGTATAACGGAATACCTACTGTTTTCATGACAATACAGAATATCATTTGTATTACTTTTTGAAGTTTTGTTATATTGATTATTCAATATTTTAGATAAGCCTCGCCTGCTACGCTATCGCTTAAGCAGGCCTACAAAAACTAAATCGTAGACCATGACAAGCGATAGCGTTTTCAGCATGTATCACATCTCCTGCAACACTTCGTTTATGAAGACCTACAACAAACATCTAGCCCGTAGGCCGTGATAAGCGCTAGCGTTCTCGGCATTACTCACAGCTCAAGCCAGAAACCGTAACTGGTTCACTATTACCCCAG
This sequence comes from Gammaproteobacteria bacterium, assembly GCA_030595325.1. Taxonomy (GTDB): domain Bacteria; phylum Pseudomonadota; class Gammaproteobacteria; order SZUA-229; family SZUA-229. The sequence continues at coordinate 1,643 of JAUVDN010000122.1, forward strand.
TTTTTTTCGTAATAACCCTGTTTATAATATTTATCAAAGCTGCTGTAATACCAATCATTAACAGATTCAACCAAACCATGTTTTACCGGATTATAATGAAGGTAATCAATATGTCGCTGCCAATCTTCTAAATCTCGTATCGCGTGTTCCCAATATCCGGGCTGCCAAATACTACGATGTTTCTGCTCAGGGTTTTGCTTTCTATATTCGCGCGTAAAAAATGTTTTTATCATTTGCCAGCGTACAGAATGGTTACAATCATTTTGCATAGTCCAGATACAATGCAAATGATCTGGAAGAATACAAATTGCATCTATGTTGAAATGTTTTCGTAATTGCACATACCGAAACGCAGATTTTAATAAATCTACATTTTTATTTTCAGCGAAAATATCATTGCGATTTGCTGTTACTACTGTAAAAAAATAACTGTGATTGGGCAGATATACCCGTTTGTAATTACTCATGGACATCCTCCTTGATGTTTTGTTTAGACTTTCTAGTCAGCAACGCTCCGTTTATGCTGACCTACAACAGAAATATAACACGTAAGCTGAGATAAGCGAAATATTCTGGTCTTGTATCACATCGCCTGCAACAAATATCTACTCCGTAGGCCGTGATAAGCGATAGCGTTCTCGGCATGTACCTCATCGCCTGCAACACTTCGTTTATGCAGACCTACCTATAAATAGAATTCGAATTAAAACTTATCAGTGACAGCGCCTTCAGAAGCTGAACTGACCAGCTTTGCAAACTTAGCCAAAACACCGCGTGTTTCTTTCACAGCCGGTACCTGCCATTTTGCTAATCGCGCATCGATCTCTTCTTGCGGAATATTCAGATTGAGTGTTTTATTTTCTGCATCGATGGTAATACCGTCACCATCTTCAATAATAGCAATCGGTCCACCAACAGCCGCTTCGGGCGTCACATGACCAACAACAAAACCGTGACTACCTCCCGAAAAACGACCATCGGTTATTAAAGCAACATCTTTACCTAAACCTTTACCCATAATAGCGCCAGTAGGACTAAGCATCTCACGCATACCCGGTCCACCGACCGGACCTTCATGACGAATAACGATGACATCATCCTTCACCACCGTATCATCCAAAATAGCTGCAAGGGCTGTTTCTTCAGACTCAAACACACGGGCATTACCAGTAAAACTTAAACCTTCTTTGCCAGTGATCTTTGCCACTGACCCTGTCGTGGCAATATTTCCATACAAAATCACAAGATGGCTATCTTTTTTAATCGGATTATCCAGGCCGCGAATAATATCCTGTTCATCGGGGTATGGTTTCACATCAGCCAAATTTTCAGCCATGGTTTTACCAGTGACCGTCATACAGTCACCATGTAATAAACCCGCATCTAACAAAATCTTCATCAATGGTTGAATGCCGCCTATAGCAATTAGCTCAGACATTAAATATTTTCCGCTTGGTTTTAAATCAGCAAGCAAAGGAACATTCGCACCGATACGGGTAAAATCATCCAGTTCAAGTTCTACATTGGCAGCATGCGCCATCGCTAACAAATGCAATACCGCATTAGTCGAACCGCCCAAAGTAATAACCACCGTAATGGCATTTTCAAATGCTTTGCGGGTCATGATATCACTGGGCTTGATGTCATTTTTAATCAATTCCAATACCGCAGCACCTGCACGATGACAGTCATTTCTCTTATCTTCAGAAACAGCCTCTTGTGCTGAACTGTTCGGTAGACTCATACCCAGAGCTTCAATGGCTGAGGCCATGGTATTAGCGGTGTACATACCACCACATGAGCCGGGACCCGGAATAGCGGTATCCTCCACTACTTTTAATTCTGCCTCAGATACTGTGCCAGCAGCGACACCGCCAACGGCTTCAAAGACAGAAACAATATCGGTATGCCCTGCACCCGGTTTGATGGTTCCACCATAAACGAATACTGAGGGGCGATTTAACCGTGCCATCGCAATCAGACAACCCGGCATATTTTTATCACAACCGCCAATGGCTACAACACCGTCAAAACCTTGCGCACCCGTTACTGTTTCGATTGAATCGGCTATCACTTCACGTGAAACTAACGAATAACGCATTCCCGGCGTCCCCATAGAAATACCATCTGACACTGTAATGGTATTAAATATAATGCTTTTACCACCGACTTCATCCACGCCTTGAGCAGCATCTTCAGCCAGTTTATTGATGTGCATATTACAAGGCGTCACCATGCTCCATGTTGATGCAATGCCGACCTGCGGCTTTTTGAAATCATCATCATCGAAGCCAACCGCGTGCAACATTGCACGACTAGGGGCTTGAGCAACACCATCCACGATGACTGACGAAAATTTACGCGTTTTATCATTTGCCATGACACTAACCTTCTATAATACTTAACGATAATAATTAACAATGAATCGGCACTTAATCTGTAAAAATTT
>JAUVDN010000119.1 GCA_030595325.1 Gammaproteobacteria bacterium
GGCATGACAGCTACAATGGCAACATAGATTATCGACAATGCAATGCCAGTCTCGACCGCAGGCACAAACCAGGCAGCCGTTGGTACAAAACCAAAGAAACCTATAGAAAGTGTGATGCTATGCCCAATGGTGAACCCAGTCACTCGCCAGAGCAATGGTTTGAAGTGCATGGCACCAAGTACCAGACAGATTACGAACAGTACATGATCAAGGCCTTCAATGATGTGTTTCACGCCCTCTTTGATAAACGTAATCACGGCATCAAAAACTGATCGGGTAACAACGACAGGTTCGTGCAACAGACCACGAGCACGGAATACCTGTACACCGCCGGGACTGTAATCCAGAATGAGATTGGCCGTATCATCCTGATCTGGCAGACCGGGATTTAAGTTACTTGATAAGGCATAGCTGTAAATAGCACCATCACTGTTATATCGCAACAGAACATCGACCGTGGCATCGCCCACGTAAACTCCCTGTTCAAACGAATCAAAAATCGACTCGACCTGGAAATCTTTTTTCGCATCATCAAGCGTAGCAAAGTCTAGTTGTGTACCATTCTTGTAAATCCTGACACTTTCGATTTTCGCATTAATACTTTCGCCTTCAACAGATAGATCAAGACCCTGCATAGCAAGTAAAGCCAAACCATCGGTAGAATTTTTTAACTGGTTTACATCGACATAGTGAACAAGTTTTCCGTCTTCTAGTCGATTATTGGTATACGGTGCAGGTGATGGCAATCCATTTTCATCAATAGCACCCAACAGGTGAGCGACGAGATATGGCATCGGCAAACGCATGTAAACATTCAAACCATCTGATAGATGTTCAACATGAAAAATCCGCACATTCAAATTAAGTTTGAAATGTGCGGATGCTGACGTTGCGAAAAGAAAAGATAGAAAAATGAATAAAAACAACTGAACGATTGAACGATGTAAAGAAAACATTATTTAATATTTTTAATGTCTATAACTGTAATATCAGATAAGTGCCACTGATCGTCATCTTCGACCAAATCAAGCAATACCTGAAAACCAACCTGACGCTGATCAACATGGCCCCAATGTTTTGCGCTGATACTGGCCAAACCACCGATGGTTGCGCTAAAACCATTTATATCACCTGTATTTCGTACATTAATAATTTGTAAATCTTTAAATACCTGAACTGCGCCCACAGAACCACCCGTTACTTTCGGTGCAAATAATTTTTCCAGCTCCTTAATTAAACTATCAGAGTGTAAAGTATCAGGATCATTAGAATTGACAACTTCACCAAGCGCACGCGTTAAACTATCTGGTTTTTTCTCTATAAAAGCGACGCGCACGTTCTCTAACACACCGCTAACGATGCTCAGTGCTTGTTGCTGATCAGGTAACTGATTAACTATTTTCTTTTTACCAAAATAAGGTATATCGATGTTCCACCCTGTTTCGACAATTACTGGATGAATAACAGGCTCACTGTATTTCTTAAGAAAATTCTTCCAGCCAAATACCGGATCATCTTTATCGATGAGACCCTGTAATGGACCAACTGGATCGATAGCCGTATATGGGATACGATCTATACGCTGATTAAAATATTGCCAGCGAGAATCGACTTTTTGTGGCAGCGCCCTCACATATATCTGCTGGCTTACACCGACAAGTAATGAAGACTCATCTATTGCCGCCGGGTTTTCAATAATTTTCAAACCAAACAAAGTCGCACTCAAAAACTCAACGCGAATCGAATCCGGCTTAGATGCCACGCCATCTATCTGCAGTATGTTTTTATCGCTATAGTATTTATTAATATGCGCTTGCAATAACTGATATTTGTCTTTACTACTGACTTGCGTGTCTTCAACATCAAAACCCGTCATTTCAGTTAGGTCGCTGAAACGCATAAGTGATTCCAGTCTTACCTGTCTCGGTTCAACGTAAAGATAAATCATCAATGGATATTTATGATGACGACTTAGATTCTTGTTATCGAACTGAGTATACCAGGGATCCTGCCAGTCGAGGTTCAGCTTCGCCGTTTGCCCAAGGTAACGAAAATCAACGATTGGCACGTCTTTATGATAAGCAAGAAAACCGATACTTGCAGATGCCATGCCCTGTGCATCCATCGGTGGAACAATTTGCAATTGCTTCGGTTTCAGTGTTTTATCTTTCTCTGGAAAGGGATAAATTATTTCTGCGTACAAAACGCGTTTATCCGCTGGCGCACTTTTCACGCGCTGGCGTGTCATCGGGTTAATCATGCCAGCATATGATGAAAAACGGTCTACCCGTTTTCGAGCTTCAACGAGCTCAAGTTTCGCAGGTAATTTCACCCCCTCATCAGTGATGAACTGCAAACGTTCATTGGCAAATATTTGCATACGTTTTTCCAATGATGGGCGTTTGCCTGGCGATTCTTTTATCCATTCATCAGGCACCAGCTCTTCAAATTTTTCCAGATCACCGATATACACTTCCAGCTTTACTTTGACATGATCATCAAGCACATAAATTTCTGCGATGTTCTGCGCTGTTTCAGCGCCGGTGAGATTCATCCAGTCGGCCTTTAATAAAGGTGCTGATAAATAAAGTAAGCCAAATAAAATTAATCGAATATAAAACGTCATACTATTAATATTGTTAAAATTTCAAAATTAAAGCGCAAAATTATCACACCACAACCACACTGCGTATAAAAAAACCGGGCTAAGCCCGGCCTTTTATTTGATTGCTTTTTATATCACTCAATGCGCATACTTATCTATTGCGAAGGATACTCAAATTTCCTGCCTAAAGCTTTGCTGGTCTCCTCATAGATTCCACGGTTGGCTTCATCGACCCCAGCCCACTTGCCTTGCTTGATGAAGTCGGAGTAACCCATTGATTTCATATCAAGCTTCATATCCTTGCTGTATTTTTCTGTATCGCCCTTTTGTGGAAGTTCCGGCTTGCTTGCTAATGGTGGTGCCCATGTATGCCCGTCCACAATTGCCATACGAACCCGAATCTCGTCCTTAGTAATGTTCCAGACCATGAAGTCTTCAGCGAGGCTCAGCGGTCCGTCATATGTAGTGCGGATGCGGTCGTTTATTTCCGCCGTGGTATCGTAATCCTTGAAGAAATGATAGGCGACTGCCATGCGCGGCTTTATATCCTCCATGACCTTTCCAAACGCTTCTGGTGCGGTATGGGCCTGGGTGCCGACCACTAAAGCTTGTTCTGGCGTAAATCCCATCTTCGTGATGAGATCGGGAACGGCAACGAAACACTCGTGTATGGCAATATCCGCATTTTTGGCATATTTCGCAAACCATTTATTGGGATAACTGTCGGAGCCAAAAACAAATTTCAGCCCATTCCATTCGAGGCTAAAACTGACCGGCCCATCGAGTGCATGGATCGCAGGAAACGAACGAATTGTTACGCCGTTAACCTGATAGATGACCGCATTCTCCCCAGTGTAATCAAACTCGTTAACTTCAATCGAGTAACCACGGAAATCGACAAGACCCACGCGACCAGCTAAGTCCCATGTGTACATTTCCTTCAACTTCTGAACCGCATAAGCCGTTCCAAGTTCAGGTGCGCGACCGTTTGGCCCCCAGACACGTAGTGGTTTCTGCCTCCCCATGAGTGCGCCGCCGATGAACAGTTCAGCCAGTGAGCCGAAATGATCCGCGTGCAGATGTCCGATAAAAACCTTGTCGAGATAGTCATAAGGAATTTGAAGTGACGAAATGCGTTCGGCAGATCCGCTGCCTATATCGAAGAGAAACTTGTCACCATTGCCTAGCTCGACGAGGAAACAGGCCGCAGCCTGAGCTGCACGGGTGGTTGGCATGCCGGTGCCACAGGCTATCACTCGCATTTCATCTGGCTTGAGGTCTTCAGAATTAGGTGAGTAGTAATCGCGTTCCCGCGCTTTCACTGTAGATGGTACTGAAGAACTCTCAGCAATAGATTCAGCGATGGCTTTTGAAGGCTTTCCTTCGCTGCCGTCTATATGTCCCCATTGGTAGATTATCACGGCCGCCAATGTAATAGATGCGCCGATAAATACTCTCTTAATATTCGTCATTATCCTTTTCTCCTCTTATGATCGTTATTCATTCTTTTATTATTAAAAACTCAAAAGGTAACTCATCTGATAAAACAACACCAGCTTGAGAATAATCGGGGACAGACCACGTTTATAGTATGCTGATACGAAGGTCTGCTTTGGGTCGAAAATTCTCTATCACCTTAAAAATGCGGGCGTGAGCTTTCGGCCAATAACGGACGTTTAGTCATCTAACATTAGATGCCCGCTATCAATCATAAACGTACCCTAGTATTAGATTTTGATATTCATGATTCGTCCCCTTCCTCTGATGTATAGCCCCGCCGGTTATCCCTTACCAATGAAAAACTACTGCTAGTAGAGGACCAGAATGATTCATATCATATTTAAATGTATCTGCACCACTTCCTGTGTCCACATCGTAGTCAAGTACTCGCCAACCCACAAAGCCGGATACGAGTTTAGAAAATCGGTAGTCAAAGGCAGCAAATGCATTAATCACCAGATCTGAATCACCAGTACCAATATCCGCACGGCCTGTGAATGACCATTTATTATTAATACTTCTGATGTAGCGTCCACCGACAAAAAAGTCGTTTATAGTTTCATCAATAGTAATCTGTGATGTAGGCGCCGGTGGTGATGGCAGCCCTTTAATAACGACATCCAGTTTGTAACTTCTATAACCTGCCAACAGCTGCCAAGGGTTGTCTGCTGAAAAACGGTATAAACCAGCTACTTCCGCTATGGTGTTTTCCATATCTATATTAATGACAGCCGGTGTACCCGGGATTCCTACCGAAGGAGCTAGGTTAAGGAATGAATAATCGACGATCACACCCCAGTTGCCTTTAGCTCCTTCGTAATGAAGGGTAAAGACACTCTCGAGATCTGAGACGGCATCAGAGAATTCAATATTTAAGGGCGCTGTAACAGGACCTGTCACCATATCACCTGACATGCTGACCCCCCAAAGATATAGCGGTGCCAGCTTATTCGACCAGGTATTGAAATCATTGCTTGTTTCTGCCAATGCGATTGTACTAGACAAGAGCAGGCTACTTATTAAAACTTTATGTAAAATAGTTCTAGTTGCCATTAGTGTTTGAATCATGGTTACCCTCGTAACAATATTTATCGGTGAATCTGATTTTTATTACTTCGCATCTAATTATTCCTGGCCCTTTTGTTATTACCAGAGAAAACACTATCACCTGTTAAAAATAGGCTGCAGCATATATCAGGACACCTGTTATCTGGTTATTAAAAGTAAACTTATGATCGGAGGTATCTTGCGTTACCTTTAAAGAGTTACTACCAAGTCCAATTCCCAGGCCAATATTTTTAAAGGTCCGGTACTCCATTGCCAGCGTCATGTCTGTATAAATACCGTTCCAATCTTCAAATTTAAGGGCGAACACTTCACCTTTAATCATCCAGCTAAATTTCGGTGTTACAGCATAATTTATGGCAAAAGAGACAACGGGCAAAGGCACGGTAAGAGAGATATCCTGAACTTCAGCGCCA
>JAUVDN010000010.1 GCA_030595325.1 Gammaproteobacteria bacterium
GCAGGCATCGCATCTTCATCAACAAACCAGACATCAGGTTCTACCATCCCAACCGGTAAGGCCATTCCCCCTTTCACCTTTGCAAGTGCTTCACGCTTATTTTCACCGGTGGCGATAACGATACATTCACTGACATTTCTCAGCATTCTTAAACCTATCGAAACACGTTCACCGGGTGCTTTAGGTGCGTTATAAACAGGCACAGCACTACTTTGAATTTTAAGTGCAGCATTACCCGGAAACAGGCTTGCGGTATGTCCGTCTTCACCCATACCCAGAACCACGATATCCATACGGCCGGTTGCATCGAGTAAAACAGCGTAGTCTTTTGCGCCCTCTTCTGGACCTAGCTCTGCGTGGATAGGATGAAAGTTTTTTATTGCATCTTTATGTTTTGAAAGCAGCTTCTCTAAAATCATGGTGTCGTTGCGATCGACATGCCCAACCGGATAACAACGTTCATCTCCCGGGTACCAATGAATTTTTTGCCATGGCAGCGGTTTTTCGGCGAGCAGTTCCAGACAGCGAGCCGGTGTTGACCCACCGGGCAATACCACATGGCACTTACCTTTTCTTTCGACACAGGTTGTTATGTCTTTAAAGAGACGATCGGCAGCTGCTTGTGCGACCTGTTCTGCATTTTTGTAAATTTTGATATTATCCATAATATTTTTTTGAAACTACTTACGCACTGTCGGTATATGCCAGCCGCCAACACAGTCTTTAGTTAGTTCCTCCATGGCAGGTATATCCCATGTGCCTGCACGGTAACGTTCGACTGAGACACGATTTTTCCATGCATCTAATATCGGCTCGACAATCTCCCATGAAGTTTCAACTTCATCGGCTCGTGAGAACAGTGTACCATCGCCGGTGAGTACGTCATGCATTAATATTTCGTAAGCATCGGCGACCTCGCCAGTATCATCTGCGTACGGTGCACGCATTACCATCTCCTCGTTATCGGTAGTCAGCCCCGGTTTTTTAGCATTTAATCGTAAGACCACACCACCTTCTGGCTGCAGACGAAATACCAGCGCGTTAGCGGCAGGAGCTGAAGCATGGCTATCGAATAAATTGAATGGCGGTTTGCGGAAGCGAATCATAACTTCTGATGCTTTCGACTTCATGCGCTTGCCTGACCACAGGATAAACGGCACACCTTGCCATCGCCAATTATCGATGTAGAAACGTACTGCAGAAAATGTCTCTGTGGCAGAATCCGGTGACACAAATTCTTCGGAGACATAGGCTTTTACTTCTTCGCCTTCTACTGTGCCAGAAGCGTATTGCGCTGAGACAGTATGTATTTTTATCTCTTCCGGTTTAATGCTGCGTATAGCGCGCAGAACTTTCATCTTTTCATCACGTACCGCATCTGCAGTAAATTCTACAGGTGGCTCCATCGCCACCAGTGTCATCATCTGCATGAGATGACTCTGAATCATATCGCGTAGCGCACCGGATTTTTCGTAGTATTTGGCGCGGTATTCTACACCGAGTGTTTCAGCGGTTGATATCTGCACGTGATCGACGTAATTTCGATTCCATAATGGTTCCATGATGCTGTTGGCAAATCGATAGACTAAAAGATTCTGTACGCTCTCTTTGCCCAGATAATGATCGATACGATAAATCTGATCCTCTTTAAACACTGATTGCAGTTCTTTATTCAGTCGTTTTGCGCTTTCCAGGTTATGTCCAAATGGCTTTTCAATTACCAGTCGTCGGTAACCTTCACTCTCATCAGCCAGTCCAGCCTTATCCAGACCACCTGTTACCTTGCCATACCAGGCAGGCGGAATGGCACAATAGAACATCGCATTTTTTTTACCATTGATTTCTGCCAGTGATTCAGCCAGGCGCTGGTAGGTCGCATCATCACCGAGGTCACCCGGTACCATGATCAGGCGCGCCAGAAATTTTTTCCAGCGTGACTCATCAGCAATGATCTCTGGTGAAAATTCCTGCATGCCTTCACGTACAAGATTAATCCAGACCTCTTCGGTACGGTTGTTTACTACACCAATTATCTTGCTATCGGTATGCACCAGCCCACAGCACAACATGCGTACCAGCGCCGGCATCAGTTTACGTTTGCTCAGGTCACCGGTGACACCGAAGATGACAATGTTTGTCGGTTCAGCGGTTTCGATATTTTGATTAGTGGTTACCATGGATCGATTCCTTTTTCTTATAAAATATTTTTATGGTTTTCATTTTATTTTTTATTTCATTGGTACTAATTTTTTAGCATCGGATAATAAATTAAATGTTACGGCATCGCGGAATGAAAAAAATCCGCTCCTACAGAGTTGTGTGAAATTTGTAGATGTGGTTATTTAAAGTTTCCAGATTTCTTTATTATATTCTTGCATGGTTCTATCGGTTGAAAAATATCCGCTGCTGGCGGTATTGAGTATGCTCTTGTGTATCCAGCCTTCCCTGTCGCGATAACATGCGGCGGCATTTTCCTGCGCATCAACATAACTTCGAAAATCGGCAAGTGTTAACCAGTGATCATGCGGACTGCGTATTGATGCAATTAGATCATGAAAGATTTCAGGTTCGAACAGATTAAAGTGACCACTCTCTAGCAAGTTCATTACGGCTTGCAAGTCGGGGTCATTGTCGATAAAACTTTGCGGGTCGTAATGCTGTTGCATCTCAGCGACCTCATCTTCTTTTAAGCCAAACAGGAAGAAATTATCGTCACCGACATGTTCGAGTATTTCGATATTAGCACCATCAAAAGTACCGATGGTTAATGCACCATTCATCATGAACTTCATGTTACCGGTTCCTGATGCTTCTTTACCTGCAGTTGATATCTGCTCAGAAAGATCTGTACCCGGAGCGATAACTTCCATCGCTGAGACATTGAAGTTTGGCAAGAACGCCAGTTTTAATTTTGAATTAACATCTGGATCACTGTTGATGATATCAGCCACATTGTTGACCAGTTTAATCAGCAGCTTTGCCATATGATAACCCGGCGCGGCCTTGCCGCCTATGAGTACGTTACGTGCTGTCCAGTTACTGGTATCGCCATTTTTTATACGGATGTACAAATGGATAACGTGCAATACATTGAGCAACTGACGTTTGTATTCGTGAATCCGTTTCACCTGCACATCAAACATTGCTTCTGGATTAAACTCGACACCACTGCTCTCTAAAACCAAATCAGCCAGCCTTTGTTTGTTAGCCTGTTTGATGTCGAACCATTTTTGGTGAAATTCCTGGTTTTCAGGGTTAGCACTTTCTTTAAGGTAATGAATATGGCTCAGGTCCGCCACCCATTCATATCCTATCTGTTCCGTAATCAGTTGAGTCATTTTTGGATTTGCACGTGCTATCCAACGCCTTGGGGTTACCCCATTGGTCTTGTTGTTAAATTTATGTGGCCAAAATTCATAGAAATCTTTGAATAGACCATTACATAATAATTCTGAATGTAGTCTTGCCACACCGTTAACAGAAAAACTGCCAACAATAGCAAGGTAAGCCATGCGTACCTGCTTTTGTTCGCTCTCTTCGATGATTGACATTCTCGCTTGCCTGTCGGTATCCCCCGGCCACTTAAGCGCAACTTCAAGTAAAAATAACTTGTTAATTTGATAGATTATCTCCATCAGCCGTGGCAATAAGCTTTCCATTAAGGATACCGGCCAGCGTTCGAGTGCTTCCGGTAATAATGTGTGATTGGTGTAGGCCATGGTTTTGGTGGTGATTTCCCATGCAGGCCCCCATTCCAGTTGTTTTTCATCTAACAGGATGCGCATCAGTTCGGCAACCGCAATAGTCGGATGAGTATCGTTCATCTGGAATACATTAAATTCTGCAAAATTAGAGTAGTCTGTGCCATCGGTTTCTTCCCACAACCTGATCACATCTTTGATGCTTGCGGATGCAAGAAAGTACTGTTGTCGCAGTCTTAATTCTTTACCGCTTTCACTGGCATCGTTTGGATACAGCACCATCGAAATGTGCTCTGCATCATTTTTGGCTTCAACGGCTTCAGAGTAACTGCCAGCATTAAACTCATCGAGATTAAATGCTTTTGTCGCTGTCGCTTTCCATAATCTGAGGGTATTGATGGTTTCGTTACAATAGCCTGATATCGGCATGTCGTAAGGAATCGCAATGACATCATTGGTTTCTATCCAGCGCACACGATGTATGCCATCCTTGTTTTTGTAATGTTCTGTTCGACCACCAAAATGAATGGTCTGCTCATACTCGGGACGTGACACTTCCCAGGGGTTGCCATCACGTAACCAGTGATCCGGTTCTTCCACCTGGTATCCTTCATTTATCTCCTGGCGAAACATACCGTATTCGTACCGGATACCGTAACCGATTACCGGCAGTTCGAGTGTGGCACAGCTATCCATGAAACATGCTGCCAGTCTGCCAAGACCACCATTACCCAGTCCTGCATCTGGCTCTTCTTCCATCAGGTCTTCTAACTCGACGGAGAATTTACATAAAGCTTCACGTGTTTCCTTTTCGATATCCAGATTGAGTAGATGATTACCCAATGCACGTCCAATCAAAAATTCCAGCGACATGTAATAAGCTTTACGAGTTTTAGGTTGTTTGTGGCGCTGCCAGGTATTACTCCAGCGTGCCATGATGCGATCACGAATGGTCAGCGCCATGGCTTCATAGATATAGAAAGGCACACAACTTAAAAAGTGACCAAGATGATTTCTCAGGTAACGATGAAACCCTTCAGACAGCGAACGGCTGTCTGCCTGCAGTGGTTCCATGTCAGGAATTTTACTTGTGTCTACCCAATTTTTTTTTGGCATTATTATTCTCTTTTTTTCGGCTCTGCAGGTGCGCATTTATTTGCACTTACAATTCTCGCTGTTGCGAGTTTTATTTTTTGTATAGTTCCTGGTATTTTTTTGCGCTGGACGTCCAGCCCAATTCCTGTTGCATAGCCGTTTCACAGATCTGTTGCCACTGTTCAGGCTGCTGATAACTTTTTATTGCCCGTTTGACACACGTCAGCAGTGCATCTGCATGCACATCATGGAATACAAATCCGTTGGCTGTTTTATCTGCCATCGCCATAGCCGTCGCATCTATCACCGTGTCAGCCAGACCGCCGGTGAAATTTACCACAGGCGGTGTACCATAACGCAGACTGTACATCTGGTTCAGACCACAGGGTTCAAAACGAGAAGGCATAAGAAACATGTCACTACCGGCCTCGACCTGATGCGCCAGATCTTCAGAATAACCAATATGCACGTGCAGTCGCGACGGGTACTTTGTCGCTACTTTTAATAGTTCAGTTTCATAGAGCCTGTCGCCCGAACCAAGGATAATCATGACTGCATCAGTCGCAGCGAACAGCTCAGCTAACATATCAGTGATTAGGTCGACGCCTTTCTGCTCGACCAGTCTACCGACAAAACCAAGTAGAGGTGCTTTGCTTTTTGGCAGTTGTGCCTTCTTTAATAATGCATTTTTATTGGCTAATTTAGCACTGACCCATGCCTTACTTTTACCAGCCTTACTTTTACCAGCCTTGCCTTTATCGGCCTTGCTGTTATTGCCAGCTTCGACTATTTTATCGACGCCATAATTTTTAGTGATGTGAGTGTCTGTTTGCGGGTTCCAGATATCGAGGTCGATGCCATTGAGAATACCGCTGAGCTTGTCACCCAGATGCTGTAGCACACCTTCGAAACGGTAACCGTATTCCGGTGTGCAGATCTCTCTGGCATAGGTCGGACTGACAGTAGTTACCTGATCGGCAAACACAATACCAGCCTTGAGCATAGATAAACCACCATAAAATTCGGCATGATCCGGCGTCCACCATTCCGGTGGCAAACCCAGCCGGGTGAAATCTTCATACGAAAAATGACCATCGTAAGCCAGGTTGTGTATGGTGAAAACTATTTTCGGTCGTGGATGCGCCATGCTAAGAAAAGCGGGAACCAGTCCGGTTTGCCAGTCATGGCAGTGCACCACGTCCGGGAGCCAGTCGGTGCCCGGAATGCCTTTTGCCATTTGCGCGACCGCACGGCTGAATACGGTAAAACGTTCCGCATTATCCGGCCAGTTAAAACCATCAGAATGCACATAGGGATTACCGGCTCGATCAAACAGCGAGGGCGCATCGATTAGGTATAGGTAATCTGCAAGGCCGTCATGGTGCGCCTGTAAGAGTCGAACTCTGTGTGTTACGCCAGCACCGGGAAGATCCCAGAAACCCAGTTCTTTTAAAGAATCCACTGACGCCAGCACATCTCTGTATGCCGGTAATACTAATCTGACATCATCGCCCAGCTCGCTCAATGCGATAGGCAGACTGTGTACCACATCACCAAGACCACCTGTTTTAATGAAGGGAAACGCTTCACTGGCGGCGAATAAAATATTCATTCGCCCACCTTCTGTATAAATAATGCTGCCAATGGTGGCAGCGTGACCGTTAGAGAGTGGTCGAAGCCATGCTCTTTTTGCTGATTACTCTGAAGTTCGTTGTTGGATATATTAGTACCACCGTACCAGTCCGTATCTGAATTAAATATTTCTTGATAGCGGCCTGCTTCGGGAACGCCGATGACATAATCTGGCAACGATTTTGGCGTAAAGTTGAATAGACAGAGCACACTTTCATGTCCGGCGCGGCGGATGAATGCCAATACGGAATTATCGACATCATCACAACTTATCCATTGAAAACCCTGATGCTCGAAATCATAAACGTATAATGCTGGCTGCTCGGTATAGAGTTTGTTTAGATCACAGAGCAGATTAGTCAGACCCGCATGTTTATCAATACCGGCGATTGCCCAGTCCAGCTGTTTACTCTCATTCCATTCTTCCCACTGGCCAAATTCTCCACCCATAAACAGCAGCTTCTTGCCAGGGTGTGCGTAATGATAGGCGTACAGTAATCTAAGATTGGCAAACTTCTGCCAGACATCGCCGGGCATCTTATCCAGCATGCTGCGCTTCATATGCACCACTTCGTCATGCGACAGAGGCAGCACGAAGTTTTCACTGTAGGCATAGAGCTGGCTGAAGGTCAGCTGGTTCTGATGAAAACGCCGATATAACGGGTCGGTCTGTGCGTAGTCCAGTGTATCGTGCATCCAGCCCATGTTCCATTTCATGGAGAAACCCAGACCACCGCCATCGGTCGGACGTGACACCATGGGCCAGTCGGTACTCTCTTCTGCCAGCGTGACCACACCCGGAAATTCGGCATGCACCACATTGTTCAGGTTCTTTAAGAAATCGATGGCTTCAAGATGTTCGCGTCCACCATGTATGTTCGGTGACCATTGCCCGTGTTCACGTGAGTAATCCAGATACAACATCGAGGCAACGGCATCGACACGCAGACCATCGATATGAAATTCTTCTATCCAGTACACCGCATTGGCGACCAGAAAATTACGTACTTCATTACGCCCGTAATTAAAGATCAATGTGCCCCAGTCGAGGTGCTCGCCTTTGTGCGGGTCACTGTATTCATAACAACTTTCACCGGTAAAACGTGCCAGCGCAAATTCATCGCGTGGAAAGTGTGCCGGTACCCAGTCAAGGATGATACCGATGCCGTTCTTATGTGCGCTATCGATAAGGTAACGCAGTTCATCTGCACTGCCGTGGCGTGCCGTCGGTGCATAATAACCGCTGACCTGGTAACCCCAGGACTCGTCTAGTGGGTGTTCAGTAAACGGCAAAAATTCGATGTGTGTGTAGCCCATCTTTTTAACATAGGGGATAAGTTGTTCGGCCAGTTCGCTATAACTAAGGAAAGAACCGTCTTCGTGACGACGCCATGAACCGGCATGCACTTCGTAGATAGACATTGGTTCATGCAGCCATTGTCGCTGCCGGCGCTTGCTCAACCAGTCACTGTCTGTCCACTCGTAAACATCAGCCCCTGTATCAGAAGCGGCTATCTTACTGGTGGTGTCCGGTCGTACTCCCATGGCACGTGCATAGGGATCTGTTTTATGCAGGATCTCATCACTGTGGCTGCGGATTTCAAACTTGTAGTTATCCGCTGCTTGTAGTCCGGGCACGAAGAGCTCCCATACACCCGAACTGCCGCGGTTACGCATCGGATGACGCAAGCCATGCCAGCCGTTGAAGTCACCGATTACGCTGACGCGTTTAACGTTTGGTGCCCAGACAGCAAACACACAGCCGTCGATGCCGTCTATCTGCTGTAATCTTGCACCGAGAAAACGATAGATATGCAGATGGGTACCTGCTGCAAACAGGTTCAGATCAAAGTCACTTAGTATCGGTTGAAAACTGTAGGGTGATATAACGCTATGAGATTGCTGTGAACTTTTTTCTACCCAGCTCAGGCGGTAATGTTGCGCTAAGTTTTGTTTTTGATCTTTACTGATGTTTATTTCAAAGGTATCACTGCCCTCATGGCGCAACATCGAACCGACACCTTCCAGTTCGACACTCTCTGCCGATGGCATGAATGCGCGTACCGTGTATCCCGGACGTCCAGGGTGCACGCCAAGCCATTCAAAAGGATCATGGTGCCATCCGTGCTGTATTTTTGTTAATGCTTCTACCATCTCTGTTCAACTATATATATTCAACTGTATCCAACTATGTTCAACTATTTACGACTCGACTATTTACAGCTCGACTAACCTTTGTGAATTTTCGTTTCGCATGCGCATTTTTTTCATCCGGCTGCTGTCATGCTGATGTTCTATCTGCTCCCATTGAAACTGCCATTGCCAGTTTCCTATGATCGTGCCCGGCGTATTCATCCTTGCATCCGAACCCAGATGCAGACAATCTTGTATCGGGATAATGCAAATATTTGCACGCGAGTGCATGGCGTTATCGACCAGCCTCTCTACCACCAGGTCTGCCATATCAACATTATCGAACCAGCAATCACTGCGGTCCGGTGCCATATCTATTGCCTCGAGGCTTTCATCTTCATTATCAGCAAGCGGCAGATTCAGTACCGATAACACATGATTTTTAACATGTTCTTCGAGACTATTAAACCAGCCTTTTGTCGTATCGTTATCATGTGTGCCGGTATACACCACTGTATCTTCTTTTATATTTTGTGGCTTATGCGGATTATCTTCAAATTCATCGAAACCGAACTGCAATATCGACATGCCCGGTAGCTGGTATTTTTTTCTCAGCGCAGTCACTTCTGCAGTGATGATACCGAGATCTTCAGCGACAAAAGGAAGTTGATTGTAGCATTTCTCTATGCTCGATTTTATCGCCGACAATAACTCATCACCGGGTATTTTCTGCCACTGGCCATCGACGGCGGTGTCACATGATGCATCGATCATCCATGCTGCTTCCAACCCTCTAAAGTGATCGATGCGCACCAGATCGAACTGCTGCAGATGATGATGAATTCTAGATTTCCACCACGCAAAGTCATCTTTTCGCATGTTTTCCCAGTTATAATGCGGATTACCCCAACGTTGCCCGGTTTCAGAGAAATAATCAGGCGGAACACCACTGACCAATTCCATGCTTCCGTTCGAATCCAGCAGAAACAATTCAGGATGTGCCCACACGTCGGCACTATCATGACCGATAAAAATAGGCATGTCACCAAACAGCAGTATGCCCAGATCGGCGGCTTTATTTCTGATTTCATGCCAGCGTTTATGTAACTGGTATTGTTGCCATTTCAGCTCAGCTATCGCTTGTTCATTCTCTGCAGTGGATTGCTGCAGCACCTGTGCTTCACGAAATTTCCACTGCGCTGGCCAGTCAATCCAGGCGGCGTCATCAAAACGTTTTTTTAACACTTTGAATAATGCATAATCATCCAGCCAGAACTGCTGTTTGTTACAAAAATCGATGTAATCATTGTCACATTCATCAACCGCTGAATTTTTTGGAAGCAGCGCCGGATTAAATGCAAACGCTGAACTGCATTGATAGGGAGACAGTCCGGCCTGCGGTTCACCAAGCGGCAATACCTGCCACACGCTAAAACCGGTCTCTGACATCATCTGCAGCCAGCGGTCGACATCATCACCCAGCACGCCTGATGGCAGTGATGTCGGATGCAGCAGGATACCTGCACGTCTTTTCTGAAGATTAAGTGAAGACATATTTATCAGACGTTCCTAACCATGGTGCCCGCATTCTCTACACTGCCACCACCAACTGATAATGGTTCATCCAGACTATCCGGTATCTGAAGCTTCAACAGAACATACAGATTTTTTAGCTGGGCTCGAAACAGCTGGTCAAAATCATTCACACTTTCCGATGAATTCTTTTCACCGAACCACCAGAACCAGTCGGAACCTTCACAGATAGCCAACTGGCGAGTTGCGGTCTCGGTTTCATCATCATCTAATTTACCGTCGCGCAACACTTCGTCATAAGCATGCTTCGCCTTGATCAAAAGATCCCATGCCCGGTTTTTATCCGGTTCACCAACCCATGTCGAAAATGAACCGTACACCCAGCTACCGGCACACAATCTTTCCAGCTCATGCGTTTTTGTATCGTCCGTCAGTGCAGAAAATGTGGTCGCCCGTATCAGCTTATGGTTGGCTAATGTTTTATAGAGGTGGTCGAGAAAATAATAACCGTTATGCGGGTAATACTCCCAGGCATTTTCACCGTCCAGGATGATAGAAACTACGTGCCGGTTAGCGCTATCACCGAGGAAATCGGCAATGTTCACCAGGTTATGCACCAGGTCATTGGCCGCATCGACCGAGTTCATCTTGCTGTATTCGAAACCTATTAAGTCAGACAGACCGTCGTCGCGAAAAAACAGTTTGGGTTTGTAACCTTTTAATACATGCGGATGAAACAGTGCGCGTTTGCTGTGAACTTTTTCTTGGTCATGATCGCTTAGCTGCATGCTGTTTCGCCACACGCCTTCACCGGATGCCGTCCACTTAAAACCAAATTCTTCAACCAATGCCACGGCATCATCTGAAATTGCACCTTCAGATAACCAGATACCTTGTGGGCGATGTCCAAAAAAATGTTCGAAACAGTTGATACCCTGCTGGATGTGCCAGCGGGAACGTTCCTCGCCACCGGGATAGACGATTTGATCTGGTGCCGGTGCTTCTGGCTGGGCACAGATCATGTTGCCCATGTCATTCAACAGCGGAATAATCGGATGCCCGTAAGGTGTCATGGAAAGTTCTATCTGCCCACTTTCGGCAAGTTTCCTGTAACGCGGTATCAGTTTGGATATACAGTCGTAGATTAACTGCAACAGAGCACGACGATCAGTCTGGTCAAACATCTTGGCTTTCTTAATCAGATCAATCGAAGTCTGTGTCTGCTTTAATGCATGTCCGAGCCATACCAGGTGATACCAGACCAGCACGTCGATATAATATTGCGAGTTTAAGTACTGCAGACAGCCGGTATCGTTCTGATCACAGCTGCCGCCGGGAAACATCAGCTTAAAAGGTTCCAATAGACGCTTGAAATCAGGATAGGGATCTATCATTTTCTCTGCGTTAGCTTTCTGACAATTACACAGTAGCTGGTAACGTTCGAGTGGTGATTCAGGGATCGGTTTTGCACCCGCCAGCAAGTTGAGCATTGGGTCTTTCATCACTTGCCCGTCATCGAGCCAGCGCTTTAACTGCTTGGCGTAATCGTCCAGTTGCTCCAATAAAACAGGGGCAAAATTAACCACGACATGCATATCCGGGTGCGCTTCCAGATGCGCCACCATGTCTTCATAATCTTTTATCGCATGCAGGTAGACCCAGGGCAGTTTGTAATCACCATCGATACCCTGCTGGTACCAGGGCTGGTGCATATGCCAGCACAACACAAAATTGACGGCATGGTCTCTGTCCATCATCGACTCTTCGTTATCACTCATAGTTATTTTCAGCGGTGTTTATTATGTTGATTTCAGGCTACGCTCAGCTTCTCCTTGCCCTGATTATCTTTGGTCAGCTCTTCTTTATCAACAACATATAAATGCTGTCCCAGCATTTCAGGGGTCACCAGAACTATACCGCTTTCTGTTACATGAAACCGCTCGCGATCTTGCTCCTGATCTTCACCGATAATAGTATCGTCGTCTATAGTGCACGCCTTATCTATGATGGCGCGTGTGATACGGCAGTTTTTTCCAATCAATACCTTGGGCAGAATGACGCTGTCCTTGATTACGGAACCACGTTCTATCTCTGTTGCGAAGAAAATGACAGAACGTTTAACACTGGCACCGGAAATTATACAACCGCCAGAAACCAGTGAATCGATGGCCATGCCACGCAGACCATCATCATCGAATATAAATTTGGCAGGCGGATGCTGAGTCTGATAGGTCCAGATTGGCCAGTCGCGTGAATATAGATTAAGTTCGGGTTCGACCTCACACAGTTCCATGTTGGCTTTCCAGTAAGAATCGAGTGTGCCGACATCACGCCAGTAGGCTGAGTTGCCTTCTTTATTAAGGAACGGGTAAGCACGCGCATTACAGGTCGTGATGCTCTTCGGCACGATGTCTTTGCCAAAATCATGTGCTGAATCAGGCTCCTCAGAATCTGCAATCAAACTGGCATAGAGGTAGGCCGTAGAAAAAATATAGATACCCATTGATGCCAGAGCCTTGTCTGGTTTACCCGGCATCGCTTCGGGATCTTCTGGTTTTTCAGTAAATTTTGTTATTCGATAATTTTCATCGACAGACATGACACCGAAATCTGACGCTTCATCGAGTGGTGCTTCGATACAACCGACCGTTAGATCAGCGCCCGATGACACATGGTCGTAAAGCATCTTGGAGTAATCCATGGTGTAGATATGATCACCACCCAGTACGATGACATTATCTGGTGCATGACGACGGATGATATCGATGTTCTGGTACAGCGCATCGGCCGTACCGCGATACCATTCATTATCAACACGCTGCTGTGCGGGAATGAGTTCAACAAATTCGCCTATCTCAGCACGCATGAAGCCCCATGCACGTTGCAGGTGCCTTATCAGTGAATGTGATTTGTATTGCGTGAGCACACCTATACGGCGCAGACCCGAGTTGACACAATTTGATAATGCAAAGTCGATGATGCGATATTTACCACCGAAAGGCACTGCCGGTTTTGCTCGCCATTTGGTCAGCCCCTTTAATCTTGAACCTGAACCACCTGCCAGAACCAACACCAGTGTTTTACGTGTCAGTTCGGTACCGGTGTTTGCATCTGTGTAGTAGCGGTAGTTTTTAGACTGTGTTTTTGCACTGTTAGTCATTATGATACCTGCTGTTTTGAATTCTGCTGGTTTGAGTTCTGTCGCATTTGATTGTGTTGTATCTTTACGGCTTCTGACATAGCGCCTAGCACACCGACCCTATCATTGATAACAAGATAAACAGCAATCTGTTCGACCAGAGTTTGCATTCTGCCCTTATTTAGATAAGCATTCATAAACTCTTTGGATAACATTTTTTTTAACATTTTTGCAGCGATGCCACCGGTGATAAATATACCACCATTAGGCTTATATAGAAGCGCAATATTGCCGATATATGCGCCATATATCTGCACAAAAAGTGACAGCGCCCTGTCTGCAGCTTCATCATCCGATTGATTGTTGATCCATTCAGCACTGACCTCTTCACTGCATTTACCGTTACAAAAATGATACAGCGAGACCAAACCATCACCAGATAAGATTCGTTCATACGATACGTGAGCAAAGCGTTGCTGCAAAAACTTAAGTAACTCAATCTGGGTATCATTGGTCGGTGCAAAATCGATATGACCGCCCTCCGTCGCATGGGTATGAGCGGCTGCTTTGTCTCCATGACAACCATCATCAACCCAGGCTACGCCAAGCCCTGTGCCTGCACCAACAGCAACACGTGTCCTACTTTTGTGTAACCCATCAGAATCTAAAGCACCAGGATTTATTATGAGTCTGTCTTTATCCCGTAACTGGCCGGTACCAAAGGCAGAGGCCTGAAAATCATTCATGAAGTAAATGTTATCGATACCAAAACTGTCTTTCAATTTTTGTTTTTCGATCGTCCAGGGAAGATTGGTTAAATGTGCTGAGGTTTCGCTGACCAGACCGGGCAATGCCAGTGATAAAGTATTCACCCCGTCACATGGTGCACCACAGTCCTGCATGAAAGTTCGCAACATCGGTTCGAAGCTATCAAAATCACCACTAAGATAACGTGCCTCATGAAGCACCTTACGCGGCTCCGCAGAATCAGCAAAGACTAATCTTGTTTTAGTGCCACCAACATCTGCTGCAATGATATGCATCGAAAACGTCCTAATTGTTTAGTGACTTTGATAATAAATCTTATCAATGTTATTTGCATGACACATATCAATTAACACTGCAGATTTAACAAGTGACCTGTGCACCAGCGATGCTGACCAGGGAATTATAATCATAAACCTTAAACTTACGTCGGCTGACTTCTAACATTCCACTGTCTTGAAACCGCCTTAATACACGACTGACTGTTTCTATCGCCAGTCCTAAATAATTGGCTATATCTTGTCGTGTCATGGTCAATTTAATTACATCGAATAAATAACCTTCGTCCAGATAACCATACTTTTCAGAGCGTTTCGACATATCGACCAGGAAACTGGCCAGTCGACCTTCAGCATCTTTTCTTGCCAGCATCAGCATCTGATTATGATCACGTAATAGGTTATCTGCAATTATATTGAGGAACCCCTGACCTAAGACGCGATCGTGTAGTCCAGCCAGTGGAATCTTACAGATCGCTGTATCTTCGAGAGCAACAGTCGAAGAGATGTGGTTATTGCTGCCCATTGCATCCAGCCCGAATACATCACCTGGCATATAAAAATTCAGTACCTGTTCTTCGCCATTCTCCATCAGCATATAAGATTTGACCGAACCGCTACTAACGACATAGATAGCTTTTGTGTTATCGCCACCACGAAATATATGGTTTCCCTTAGAAAGTAACTTTCGATTTTTTACAACCTGATAAGAATGGTCATGAGCTATGGTCAGTTGTTCTGCCAGACAGCCACCTCGTATGTTGCAGTTGCAACAGGATAGAACCTCTAACGATGGTTGTGCATAACCAATCCCATTAGCAACCGGGATGGTAATGTTATCCACCGACGTATCTTGTAACTGCATAGCCATACTACTGTCCTCCAGATTAAGACCGTCGACATCATGACCTGTCATTAACAAACGGGCTATCAGGGATTCCCTGATACTCATATAGGGATATGCTCGTGTTAACACCAAAGGAATATTTGTGTAGAGTGTCTTCTCCTCAAACAATTTAGCACTTTCTCTTCACACTTGAAGAATTGTACTAGTAATATAAGCCTGTGAAAAAAATACATACATATTTTCTACATACATTTATCATAATCACCGCAACATTAATGATAGCGGCTATCGCCATCGCCAGCTGTTATTTTGGACTGATTGAACTGATTGACTCTGGCGTGATCAAGGGTATTGATCTCAATAATATCCAGTTACCGTTTGTACGAGCCATCGGAATAACGCTGGTAACTACATTGCTTATTGCCTTCCTTGCCAGTGTGATATATTTTCGTATAACTCGGCCATGGGCACAACAAGCTGAAACTTTTCATATACTTGCAAAAACGGCACATGAGGCCATTTTTCTAATCGATGCCCATGGCATTGTCCAGTTTGTAAACCCGGCCGCTGAAATCCTGTTCGGTTATGAGAGAAAAGAACTGCTGGGCGTGAACATCAAACATCTGATGCCCTCACCACACAGAAAATTACACGATAGCTATATCAAAGACTACCTGCAGACCGATATCAAAAAAATTATCGGTAAAGGACAACAGCTATTAGGTCAACGCAAAGACGGTAGCCAGTTTCCAATGTATCTTTCTGTCGGAGAAATCCAGTTAGAGCATACCCATCTGTTCGCCGGCCTGATCCTTGACCTCAGTGAACAACAGAAGCTTCAGCGCGAAGTTCTTGCCATTCCTGCGCGTGAGCAACAGCGTATCGGCGAAGAATTGCACGATGGTCTTGGTCAACAGCTCACCGGGTTAAGCATGCTGGCACAGAGCCTACTGAACAAAGCAAACAAATCCGAACATGATCTGGCCGAGCAACTGGCCAGCGGACTGCATGAAGCACTGACCCAGGTACGTGAACTGGCCCGCGGTTTAATGCCTATACAGATCGATGCCGATGGCTTTACGCTATCGCTACAGGAGATTACAAAAAACATCGAACAGCAGAGTAATATTCCAATAAAACTTCAGATCGACAATATTGTACAATTGTTTGACGATGCGACTGCGGCCCATCTCTACCGGATCGTTCAGGAATCACTGAACAATGCGATCAAGCATGCCAAAGCCAGCCGTATTAATGTTTCTCTCAAAATTGAACAGGAACATGGCGTTTTAGAAATAATTGATAATGGTATTGGCATACCATTCGACCTTGAAGAATCTGCTGGTCTGGGATTAAATATCATGAGACACCGCTGTGGTCTGTTCGATGGAGAGATCACCATCAATCCCGCAGGCGAACGCGGTACTAAGGTATGCTGCCGATTCCCAATCAACCCGGAGGAAGCCTATTAATGGCCAAAATTCTAATCGTAGACGATCACCCTCTGGTACGTGCCGGTTTTTCCCAGCTCATCGGTGACACAACTGACCTCACCGTCTGTGGTGAAGCGGGTGATATGGCTACCGCATTAAAACTGTTAGATTCGGTTAAACCTGATTTAGCTATCATAGACCTTTCACTGGCCGGTGGCAGCGGCATGGACCTGATTGAACATATCAAAGCACGGGATAGCAAAGTTCTGATGCTGGTGGCTTCAATGCACGATGAAGCTCTCTATGCGGAACGCGTACTTACCGCCGGTGCGCGAGGTTACATCAATAAGCAGGAAACACAGGGAAAAATTATTCCAGCTATTCGTCAGGTGCTTGATGGCAAGGTCTATATGAGTGAGTACATGACCGAAAAAATATTAAACGACATGGTGAGTGGTTCAGATGAGAAACGTGGTATCAAGTCATTATCAAACCGTGAACTGCAAGTGTTCGAAATGATTGGTCAGGGCATCGCCCCGGGAAAAATGGCCATGCAACTAAACTTAAGTATTAAAACGATTGAGACGTATCAGGCACACATCAAAAAGAAACTAGGGCTGACCTCTGCGCATAAACTCACACATCGCGCCATACGCTGGGTACTGGAACAATAAATCGGTATTTTAAATGAGTCGTTAGACGTAATTACTTCTTTTCATTTTCCATTGCCTTGTCACAGAGTTCTTTGTACAGATGCCCCATATGCAGACAAAATTCTTCTAGCTCCGGGTAATTGACCGTCAGGTGTTTCATGGTACAGGCATCTTTGATCTCCTTACACAAAAACTCGAAATCCACATCATTGATGGTTTCACCACGATCAACTTTATCTTTCAGTCTTAACAACCTTGGCAGGCGATGCTGTTCAAATTCTTGCATCAATGAATGAAAAACACCTAGATGCATTTCTTTGATATCAACTACAATAGTTTTCTGCATGCCAATCACCCATTTCTGTTTATAGTAGAAAAAAAGCAGGTCATAATTAACCTGCTTTTTTATAGATAGAGCGTTATTGCCGCTTACTTAGCTGCAGGAGCAGCTGGTGCAGGAGCAGCTGGTGCAGGACCAGGACCGTATTGTGGACCAGGGCCATAACCAGAACGAGGACCGTAGTACGGACGGTTATAATAACCATTATTACCGTTATTACCGTTATAACCATTACTGTTGCTCCAGTTATTACGATTGTCCCAATTATTGCTACCATAATAATCGTTACGAGCGTTGCCACGGCCACTACCTTTGCCTTTACCACTCATGCCAAAGTTAAAGCTGCCATCCATATCGCCAGATCCGTCGCCAGATCCATCACCTGAACCATTATTACGCCAGTCGTTATTCCAGTTATTGTTATTGTTGTTGTTCCAGTTGCTGTTGTTGTCCATAGGACCCCAATCGGCACTAGCTGATGCAGATACTAATAATATTGTAGCTGCTGTTGCAGTAAGTAATAATTTCATATTTCCCTCCACAGGAGTTTTATTTAATAATCTATCGCAAGAACCCTCTCTAATAAAAACACTCCTGCGAATCACTAAGAAAAATTAATTTCTGCGTTCGATAATACAAACATTCTTACGCAATACTTTGATATATATCAAAAAGAAAAGCTGTGAATCTGGCTATATGGACTAAATTTCTTTGCTATGTCTTATTTATTACAGATATTTTTAGTTTTAAACACACTATTCTCGAAACAACGGAAGCAATAACTGTAAAAATTACATCAAGCACATATATGAAATAATAATAAATTTTTGAACACATAACAGGTACAGCTATGAACGCCTCAGAAGCAATGGATCCAAATCCAACGACACTAAATCCCACTGACACTATCGAGTGCGCTTCCGAATACATCATGAAAAATCGCTATCGCAACCTGCCCGTGGTGGACGAAAATTTTTGTTATGTAGGTATGTTCGGCGTCAACTGTTTACTGAAACAAGTTATTCCCAAAGCAGTATTTCTCAAACAGGGGCTGGAAAATGTCAGCTTTATTCATGAGTCTTTTGAAGACCTGTTTCACCGGTTTTCAGCAGTAAAAGATCACCCCATATCCATCTGTATGAGCAAAGAAATCGAACCGGTCACACCTGATACACCACTGACAGAAACCATGATGCGGCTTTATAAAACCCGCGCCAGTATCCCGGTCGTCGATAAAGACACTTGTAAGTTACTGGGGATGATTTCGTACTGGGAGATAGGCGAGAAAATACTCGCTGCAGGAGAATCAAAAGATGCATAGCACTCACCAGGTGGATGTAATCTTTGGCCTGTCCCCCGTCTTGTTTGCGGGCAGTTTATTTGTACTAACCTATCTACTGATCATTACAGAACGATTGAACCGCGCCATTATCGCCATGATGGCTGCAGCGTTGATGATCATCGGTGGTGTACTCACACAGGAAGCAGCCGTTCAGGGTGTCGATTTTAATACCATCGGACTACTAACAGGTATGATGATCATCGTTGGTATCACCCGAGATTCCGGCGTATTCCAATACCTGGCAATCCGTTCAGCCAAAGTGGTTAAAGCTGACCCCTGGGGCATCCTGGTCATGCTGATGATAGTCACCGCAGTGTTATCCGCCCTGCTGGATAATGTCACCACCGTATTATTGATAGCCCCCATCACTTTACTGATTACCGACACACTGAAAATCAACGCTTACCCTTACCTGTTTGCTGAAATATTTGCTGCTAATATCGGTGGCACAGCGACCTTAATTGGCGATCCGCCTAACATCATGATTGGTTCTGCAACAGGCCTTGGTTACAATGACTTCCTGTTTAACCTGGCACCTATCGCTATTATAATATTGGCAATTACTATCATTCCAATATACTTTATCTGGGGTCGGCATCTAAAAGCCGAACCCGAATTAATCGAAAAAGTAATGCAATACCGTGAAATTGATGCCATCAAAGACTGGGTACTTCTCAAAAAATCACTGTTTGTATTGACGCTAGTCATGTTCGGTTTTATCGTTGGCCATGATTATGGCTACCAGCCGGCAACGGTAGCCATGTTTGGCGCAGCTTTATTACTCACCTTAAACTGCTTGCCACATAGCCAGGAAAAACAGACAGAGCTTGTTGCCAAATCTCTGTGTGATGTCGAATGGATTACCATCTTCTTTTTTATCGGCTTGTTTATCCTGGTCTACGGTGTTGAAACCACTGGCATACTGGAGTCACTGGCGCATCAGGTAATAACACTGACAGATGGTGACAAAACGGTAACCGCGATTTCAATTTTGTTTGTGTCCGCAGTTGCATCAGCTATCGTTGATAACATCCCCTTCGTCGCAACCATGATTCCGTTAATTAAAAATATGGCGGCAAGTTTTGGCGGTGCAGAAGAATTATTACCACTATGGTGGTCGCTAGCTTTAGGTGCATGTCTCGGTGGAAATGGCAGCCTTGTTGGTGCCAGTGCTAATCTGATCGTTGCAGGATTTGCCGAAAGATCTGGCCAGCCAATCCGGTTTTTACCTTTCATGCTGATGGCCTTTCCGATGATGCTGGTATCTGTCTGTATCAGTGCAGTATATGTTTACTTTCGTTATTTTTAGTTACGCAATATCCACTGTCACCAGTCATTATTATTTTTATCTCAGAAATGATGACTGGTGACAAGACAAAGGAGTTAAAGTCTAAACATCATGGCCATTGATCACTATAAACTGAAAGATAAATCAGATGCTGAACTGCATGACTGGTTATATGAGCAGATACCAGGCACAGCAGAATACAATTCAGGTGTTCTAGAATCAATGCAACGAGCTGCAACAATGGAAGAGATATTTGAAAAAAAGAATGCACCGAGACGAAGGCGTGAGTTAATCGCAGGATGTTTAGCTATTTTATCCATTATGCTGATTATCATTGCCATCGTATCTTCATCATAGCCGGCAATACCAAAGGTTCTGTACTGTAAATGTTGTCTCAGAGTGTTTATACACTGACGTCAGTTTACCTTCCGGAAATAATCATAAGCCACTATAAGTATGATAATTTGACACTATATTTTAGCTTAAACACGATGTCACACTAGATTTAAAAATCGCAGCCTGTTTCCAAAATTTGATTACTCAGCGTGAAAAACTTGCATCTAATTAGGGAGCATAATAGTGCTTTCCGGACTCAGCGAATGTCCATATGTTTAAGCTTTCGATAAATAGTTCGCTCACTGATTCCCAGTGCGGCAGCCACCAGTTTACGATTACCGTTAAATCGATTAAGCAGATCTCTAATGTGATCTTCCTCTATACTCTTTAAGGTAGTCGATCCATTAGTACCACCGGACAAACCTGACGTTAATGATGCTTGCGATGATGCAATGTTCATCGGGTCGATTTTGTCTGCTTCAATTGCGTTACAATGCGGCAAATTATTTAATACATTTTTAATTAAGGCGGCGTCGATTTCCCGATTACGGCTATGTGTTGCAGCAATAAAAAGAATATTACGTAACTCACGGACATTGCCAGGATATGAATAACTCTTCAGACAATCGTAAACATCTGCCATCAGACGATAACTGCAGCGCATTGAACGGTTAATACCTTCGAGCAAACTGCGTGCCAGTATAGGTATATCATTGATGCGTTCTCGCAAACTTGGTAGACGGACATTCAGACAGGCAATCCTGTAATACAAATCTTCACGGAAGCCACCGGCGATTACCGACTCCCATAAGTGCCGGTTAGTAGCACAGATGATACGAACATTGGCCTTGCGCATACGCTTGCCGCCGACACGTCTATACTGACCGGTCTCCAGCACACGTAGTAGTTTGGCCTGTTGTGAAAGTGGCATATCGCCGATTTCATCGAGAAAGATAGTGCCGCCGTCTGCTAGCTCGAACAGCCCCTGCTTGTCACCCGTGCTACCGGTATATGCTCCACTGACGTGACCGAACATCTCTGATTCAAACAGGCTCTCCGTTAATACTGTACTGTCAACGATTTGAAAGGGGTTCATGTTACGCTGAGAATGCGAATGAATATATTCAGCGGCTAGCTCTTTTCCGGTACCTGTCTCGCCCTGTAGCAGTACCGGTGCATCGGAACTGGCTGCGATATTCAACTGATCGATACAGGCGGTAAATTCAGCTGAATCACCAACCATTCGGTTATTACCGGGTTTGCAATTTATATCAGGTGTAATTTCTTCGATACATTCGCCTAAAAATAATTCATTATTATCACTTCTTAATGG
Organism: Gammaproteobacteria bacterium; assembly: GCA_030595325.1. Lineage (GTDB taxonomy): Bacteria > Pseudomonadota > Gammaproteobacteria > SZUA-229 > SZUA-229. The sequence goes on from JAUVDN010000010.1 coordinate 21,849, forward strand.
AAAAGCAGATACTTTTACCTGATGCATGCGGTGTTCTGCATCACAATGCAAATGTGTACAGATTTTTGCCTCACCGGTGTTAAAAACATGCTCATGCGGACACTCCTCACCGTCGACACTGCATGGATAATCTTTACCATGGCTAACCTGATGACATGTCATACCGATGGCACTTTCATTTGAAGTACCATATTGTTTCTCATAGGCCTTATTCACTGCCATGATGCGATAGTTCTTATCGATGACAACAAAAGGTTGCTCGTGACTGTTGACCATTGAGTCCAGATTGACTGACACTGCAGTTTCAACTTTCTTATCCATAGTATTCCTCGGTTATTCCTGAATATATAGCATTGTTTGCATGACAGTTATGTCATACCAGAACAAGTCCAGTCAGCGTAGCATGTCACCACAGTCATGAGCTTGACATACATCAAGAAAAATAACAGCAATATTATTAATTAAATCAGTCGGTTACCATATAGTAAGACTTGGTATGTTTGTTGCTTAGTAATATTGTAATAATAAAATTTTTATCACCTGTCACTATGTCGAATGAACATCAAACATGACTCAAATGAGGAAAGAAATGATTATCACTAAGCATGATAAAGTAATTGATAAAGTAATATTTGCGGTGTTATCAGCCTTGTTAATCTCTGCATTAAGCGCTTTATTTTTCAGTAAGGCTGAAGCAGCTAATATTACTACCGAGCATAGTGAGCCAGCTGGCGGCTTGCACAGTAATGCTGGTAGTTTTGACTCACGAAACAAACACACCAATATCAGTAATAACCAGGGTGATGCAGTACCCCCCATTGCATTTATACAGGAAGGAATACCTACACCTTCAGAGCAAGTTATTTAGGGGCTAATTGTTCGCCTCATTTTTTTGCTTTATATAAAAGTGTCACAGCAGTTCTTCAAGATAAGTAAGCGACTACACGCTTAGCGACTGAAGAACTGAATTACTCAACCCGGTTTTCTCTTATAGAAATAAAAAAGAACCGGTAATAAAAACATTGAAACTAATGGTGCGGTAAACATTCCTCCTACCATTGGAATAGCAATCGGCCGCATCACTTCAAGACCGGTGCCTTCACCAAGCAATATCGGCAATAAACCACCAATAATAATAGCCACCGTCATTGTTTTAGGTCTTACTCTTCTTAATGCACCTTGCAATACTGCCTGCTTGAGTTCTTCATTTGTTTGCGGCGCATTCTTTTTTATAGCCGCATTCAAATAAATCAACATCACAATGCTAAATTCTATTGCCACACCTGCTAAAGCAATAAAACCAATTGCTACGGCGACTGAAAGATTTAAACCATAAAAATAAAGCAGCCAGATGCCTCCTGACAATGCGAAAGGCACAGATAACATAATCAGCAATGGCTCCATGATATTTTTAAAACTCAAATATAGAAGAACAAAAATAATGGTTAAGGTTAAGGGGATAATGTAGATCAGCTTTTCTTTAACCCGCTCAAAATATTCGAATTCACCCGCCCAGGATAAGCTATAACCCGTTGGCATTAAGACCTCACTATTAATAACTGCCTTTAGTTCATTAACATACGCACCAAGATCACGGTCTGCGATATCGATATACACATAGACACTCAAACGACCATTTTCACTCTTGATCATCGCAGGTCCATCCGAATATTTAATTTCTGCAAATTCACTCAAAGGTAATAGATCGCCATGTTTTGTCACGATAGGAAGGTCACGCAATTTAGCGAGTGAATTTCTTATATCATAGGGGTAACGTATATTGATCGGGTATCGTTCACGGCCTTCGACCGTCTCTGTAATATTCATTCCACCAACAGCGGTCGAAATAATTTGCTGCAGATCACCGACATTAAAAAGTTGCTGGCCCGCATTGTAACGGTCAATGGTAATATCGATATATCGTCCATTAGAAATACGTTCTGCTATGACCGATGCAGTACCATCAATCGATTTAGCCAGACTCTCAATCTGTTGAGAGATCCTTTCTACATCTTTCAACTCCGGACCAGAGACTCTGATACCGACAGGCGTTTTCACGCCTGTGGCTAACATATCAATACGGGCTTCGATAGGCATTAACCACGCATTGACCAGACCCGGTACATTCACTCTGGCATCAAGTTCAGCTTTTATTTTTTTGATGGTCATGCCTTCACGCCACTCTTCTTCAGGCTTAAGCTGAATCGTTGTTTCCAGCATATTAAGTGGTGCAGGATCAGTAGCCGTTTCGGCTCGCCCTATCTTTCCGAAAACCTGCTTTACTTCAGGAACCGTTAATATTAACCGGTCCGTCTGCTGTAATAACTCCCGGCCTTTTCCTATAGAAATACCTGGCAAGGTGGTTGGCATATAGAGCAGATCACCTTCATTTAATTCCGGCATAAATTCTGAACCAATCTCCGACCATGGCCACGCTGACGTTATAAATAGAATAAAAGCAATTGCTATAACCTTAAATGGTGAATTTAATGCTCGCGTTATATAGGGTTTATAGAGGCCGGAAAACCATCGATTGACCGGGTTATCATATTCACTCTTTATATTCCCGCGGATGAAATAAACAGATAGTACCGGCACCAGAGTAATCGAAAGTCCTGCAGCTGCAGCCATTACATAGGTTTTGGTGAAAGCCAGCGGGCTAAACATTCGCCCTTCCTGAGCTTCTAATGCGAACACCGGTAAAAAGCTTAAGGTAATAATAACTAGTGAGTAAAATAATGGTGGACCAACTTCTACACAGGCATCGGTGATAATTTTTATCCTGTTTTCTACATTATGATTTTTATTATTAAGCTCAAGATGTTTATGAATGTTCTCGATCATAACAATACTGGCATCTAGCATTGCGCCTATGGCTATGGCTATGCCACCAAGTGACATGATATTGGCATTGATACCCTGATACTTCATCACGATAAAGGCTGATAAAATACCGACGGGGAGACTTATCGCTATAACCAGAGAAGAGCGAAGGTGCATTAAAAATATAACACAGACCAGGATAACAATAATAATCTCTTCGATTAATTTATTGCTTAACGATTCGATAGAGCGCTGGATGAGGTCAGCTCTATTATAGGTTTCAACCAACTCTACCCCCTCAGGCAGAGCCAGCTTTAACTCTTCAATTCGTTGTTCGACATGCCGGATGGTATCAAGTGCATTCTCCTGCCATCGCATGATGACTATGCCACCAACAACCTCCCCCTTGCCATCAAGTTCTGCTACCCCCCTTCTCGGAGCCGGTCCTTCTCTAATCTCAGCAATATCACGTAAGAAAACAGCGTCACCAACAGAGTTAACACCGAGCGGCCCAACACTTCCTATATCTTCTATACTGGATAAATAACCATGCACACGTATCATGTACTCCGCTTCTGAGAGCTCAATGACCGACGCACCTGATTCCTGATTGCCATTCTTAAGCGCACTAATTACCGATGAAAGTGTAACCAGCTCACGAAGCAGTACATTTGGATCAATAACTATTTGATACTGTTTAACCATACCGCCGAGTGATGCGATTTCTGCAACACCAGGAACAGACTCCAGTTCATATTTTAAAAACCAGTCTTGTATCGAGCGTAATTCACCTGGACCATGCTTTCCGGTTTTATCAATCAAGGCATATTCATAAATCCAGCCGACACCACTTGCATCTGGACCTAACGATGATTTGGCACCATCTGGCAAAGTCTTTTCTACTTCGATCAGATACTCAGAAACACGCGATCTCGCCCAGTATGGATCCACTCCTTCATCAAATAATACGTATACATAAGAATCACCAAAAAAAGAGTAACCCCGCACTGTGGTTGCGCCTGGCACGGTTAACATGGTTGAGGTTATGGGGTAGGTTATCTGGTCTTCAATAATCTGTGGTGCCTGCCCGGGGTAACTGGTTTTGATAATAACCTGGGTATCGGATAAATCTGGTATGGCATCAAGCGGGATACTGCTGAGGGAACGCATGCCCCAGACAGCAAGGATCAAGCTCAATAACAGGATTAGCAGTCTGTTTTCTATCGACCACCGAATTATCAGCTTGATCAATTCTCAACTCCTGGTGCCGTATCACCAACAGCGGGTGAGTTGATAACGGGCTGACTAAACCGTGAAACTTCAGCTCTGAGCTCACTTTCTGAATCTAATAAAAACTGCCCTGATACCACGACCTTCATGCCTTCTTCTAAACCTTCAATAATCTCAACAAACTCATCATTATTCAGCCCGGTGACAACATCGACCGGCTGGAAGCGACCACCACTTTTTGCTACCACTACGACACTTTTGGAGCCCGTTCGAATAACAGCTGAAGACGGTGCCAGTAAAACATTATCTTTTGATTCTGTATAAACGATCATCTCGGTCTGCATTCCCAACCGTAGATCCAGCTTATCGTTAGCTTTAAAATCCGCAATTAATTTAACGGCTGTGGTACTGCTATATCCCAGGTCATCTACTCTCCTTACTTCACCTTGCCAGCTCAGACCGGGGAATCGGCGTATAGACATAGAAATTTTCTGGCCGGGTTTAAGCCATATCCATTGTGTCTCAAAAACTTTGGCATAAGCTGAAATAGAATATAACGGTTTAAAGCCACCGATTATTTCACCTGGTTTTACTTTTTGATTGAGCTTAATATTTAATGTAGTTAATAAGCCGGTATCAGAATAACGCAGATGGTAGATATTTGATGGTTTACCGATTTTGATTAAAGTATTTAGTTCAACAAATGTATAACCTAAGGACATTAGCTTCTTCTTTAAAACACGCATACTCCTTACATCATTTTCATCGACCGCTTTTATATATTGCTGCTGAAGCTGCAATATTTCATCTGACGCAAGTGAAACAATGACTTCATTTTTGTAAAATTTATTTTCTTCAGGTGAATGATTAATAAATTGAACAATGCCTGAGACAGGTGATGTTAAAGAAATATCTTTACGTTTTTTAACTTTATTAACATAACCATAAATCCTTATATTTCTATAAATATTATCTCTTTTAATTGTTGTCGTTTTTATACCGAAGTTATTTATAATTGATGAATCAACACGTATTTCTGGGCGTGATTTTCTATCATCATTTTTAGTCAGTAAATTATCTAGCTGTTTACTAACTAAAGACATACCACAAATCGGGCAATCGCCCTCATGTTCCTGATGAATATGCGGATGCATAGGACAGGTATAGTATTCGGACTTAACCAGTTGTATGGTCTGGTCGTTAATACTATTTCCTACTTCATCAGTAGAAGACGGGGATGAAGAATGCTGATTTGGAAAAAGTTGATTTGGAAAAAGCATGGGACCAGCAACCATACCGAAAATGAACGCAATAATTGCTGTAACTAAAATAAAAATTAAAGACTTATTCATGAGGGTAACTATAAAATAATTGAGGTTATATCTCTAGCCAATACAGTACTAAAGCAAAAAAAAGCCGGCAAAAAAGCCGGCTTTTAGTTTTAGCTGTGACTAAAGATTATAAACTGCCACAGACAGACCCTGAGAAAGGAGACAGGACACCATTTGTATCAACAATATCTGTAACACAGTAGGTCAGGTTTCTAACTTTAGCAGAGTTAGTAGTACTGACAGATGTTTGACCACTCGCATCAGTCGCTGTACTGACTATTCCAGACTCATTAATTGATCCAGTAAAATCACCAGTAACGATAGCATCTGCAACAGGATTACCTAGATCATCAACAACGACGATATCGGCGACACCAAACTTCGTACCTTTACGGGCATTAACAGTGCTTACGGTAATTGAACCCACATCGACACTGGTCGGATCACCACTACCACCGCCAGCTTGAGTCGTTGCACTGGCAATATTGGTATAAGCAGAATCACCGGCTGCATTAGAAGCATTAACCTGAAAGAAGTATTCAGTTGATGCAGAAAGGCCCGTAACAGAGTAGTTGGTGCTGTCCGCCCCAAGTACTGCGATAATGGAGAAATTTACACCGTCTAATGATTCTTCAACCTGGTATGTTTCCTCATCTGTCGCATTATCTGTCCAGCTTAAGCTAATCTGGCTGCTTGAAGCCGCACTTGCAGACAGACCAGTAGGGTCAGCAGGTACGGTTGGATTGACGCCATCAAGTTCATATTTTTCTAAGAACCCTTCACCCACTGGGAAAGTTGGTGCGCCAATAGTGCCAGTAGCAGGCTGAACAACCATGTAACCCATTGCTCCCTGATCTTCATGGTCAAGAAGGTGACAATGGAAGATGGTCTTACCGTCAAAAACAGTCGAAGTCTGTGGGTTCAGGTCAAACCTGACATCACAAGAGGCAGCGATGGTATCGTAATACTCCCCCGCTTCATATTCACCACAGTCAGTTTGAGCCTGGAAATGAAAAACATGTAAATGGAAAGGGTGATTAGTCGCACCAGATACTGACCATTCCTGCACACCATCTGCCTGTGTGATAAATGTGGGTTCAAGAATATCAAACTTACTGCCATTGATCGTGCGAGCACCCATACTCACAGTTTCAAAGTTAGTAACAGGTTCATTTCTTAGATCTCTAAGATAACTCGGTCTAAATGAAGCCCACTGAGATACACCATCTGTTGCATATGGATGCCCTGCGCCAACCGGAAGCGTATCATCAGCATAGATATTTGCAACCACTGTAGTGCCAACAGTTAGTGTCGAGTCACCAGTACAACGTACAGCAATATCTGCTCGTGAACCACCGGTTAGAGACATAGTATTGTTATCAGCAGCTAGATCTTTAGGTACCATGGTTCTCCAGACACCGTCTCGCGCCAGTAATGCCACTTCACAATTATCACCAACTGTGACATCTTTGGCTTTAACATCTGCAGCTGCAACTAACAGACGCCAGTGCTGCCAGGTATTAGCCGGCATACAAACATTGCCGTCAACTGTACCATTCACGTTCCAGCCAGGACTCAGCGTTCCTGAAACAAGCATATCGCCACCCGTTCCAGAGACACTTGGATCAAGGTATCCCAGTGTTAATAGTCTTTCGTCCATTGCAGCAACATTTGCCGGGATGCCATCAAACTTATCGTCGATAAGCAACATACCAAAAGCACCACTCGATATCTGCAGGTAAGTAGAACCATGGTGATGCGCGTGAATCCAGAAAGTACCGCCCATATGGTCCACAGTCATATCAAAAACATAATCACCGCCAGTACGACCTTCGAAGATACGCGTGGCATCATCTCCTGGTGTATCACCCGTAGTATGTAAACCATGGGTATGTAAATTGGTCACATTAGGGTCTTTAAATCTATTATGCAAGTCACTGAGTGGCTCATAAGGCAGCCGATTTTCAAATTTCAGTACATATTTTTTACCCGGTTCCATAACGATAGTCGGACCTGGTACGCTAGGTGTAGAGCCTGCCTGAGCATAAGCTCGTGTGGTAAGGGTTTCACCATTATTTAGCGTTAAAGTAACTTCATCCATAATTAATGTGCCACTTAAATAACTGCCGTTATCTGTCCATTGGAACAGTGGCGCGTCAGTAACGACATCGGTCGTCGGACAACTGCTTGCATTAGCGAGCAAGGGAACTGCTAAGATTATAAAGAGAGCTAGCGAACAATATTTTTTCATAAAATTTTCTCCAAAAGTTATTTTTTCACATTTATTTATAATTATTGAGTAATAGTAACCGCAAAAAACATACCATATTCATAAGTTACTGTTTTATATAAACTTGACTTAGGTGTGATTATTTACTTTTTGCAAAGTGTAAAAAAATTGAACCATATCAAGATTTAATAAGAGAATATGTAGAAATTCTTTACAGTTATTTATATATCAGCTTCGGTTCGATAAAAAGATGGGGGCAGTGATGGGGATGGCTAAATAAAGAATTTTCTTTAGTATTTTTTTCATTTCATTTCCTAATAATATTAATAATTAGTGGCGTTGCTTAATGACACTACACCGATATAGTTGTTAAACTTATATCTAACAAGTAGCAATTTATGTGCCAATATAATCGACTTATAACTCATTGTTTTCATTACACACTATTTTAATACAATAGTTAGGGTATGACATAAACGACGCTAACATCATGGACAAGTTGTCAGCACTGTCATTCCTGGCATACATGAAATACTCTAAACAAAACAACTAATACAAAATTTAGTAAGCTTTATTCCCTCATTGCTTCTAAAGAATTGTTATTTTATATAATGCACGGCAACCTAATTTGCAGCTATACAGTGCTAACAGGATTGGTGACTCGATATCGAATCCATCGACTCACTAATAAATTAGAATTTTTAATGTTGATATAATATTACATCACTTGACACGCTCTGATTACGGTTCAAGATATGTGGCATACAAACACCAGTAACAAACTCGGCCTACTAAAATAATTTTGAACATCAAAGTACCAACTAGTGGTTTTTTTTTATTGCTTTCCTGTTTGCTGTTACCAGCTACCACACTCAGTGCTGGCCTGGATCCTTACCGCAATGCAGACAATTACAACTTCTCCCTGCCTGACCAGAAAGGACAGCTACATACACTGGTCGATTACCGTAACAAAGTTGTCCTGGTAAATTTTTGGGCAAGCTGGTGTACACCCTGCCTTCTGGAAATGCCAGGCATGCAACGCTTATCCAACATCATGAACGATGAGAACTTTGAGATACTGACAATAAATACTTCCGATACACCGAGGCGTATTCAGGAAACATTAAAACGACTGCAAGTGAATTTGATAGTTTTACAGGATCAAGATAGCACTACATTCAAAGCCTGGAACGGTAATGTATTGCCAACAAGCTACCTTTTGGATTATAACGGTTTGGTGCGCTACCGGGTTGTCGGGCCTATGGAGTGGGATAACGCAGATGTAATAGTAAAGATTAAAAAGTTAATTAAAAGTCAATAAACAAACAGAAGCTAACCGATAGCCTGATAATCTGATGAAGAATTTTCAGCTGCAAGCAGTCTATCATCATAAAAAACAATTAACGCGTGTCACTCCGATTACCGAGTTAATATCCGTCTTAGCCAACACATCAGTGACACTGTCTTCGTCACTTACATATCCATGGTTATGAAAAAATACAGTAACGTAGCTACAACAAAAAAATAACCCCATAGTGCGTAAACAAACAGAGACCGCGCACGTCACCGCAGGTTTTATTTAACAGACAGTTCGTACAGATGCTTTTTTATTGTTCAAACTTTGATGATTTTTTTCATAATCACGTTGTTAAAATTATTCTGATACTGTAAATCAATTGTTACATACCGTTATTGATTAAAATCAAAGGTATTTTTTTGAACATAGATAACGAGCTATATCTGCATATATTGACGAACTAAAAACTGCTCTTATGCATTCAACAATAAACCCGAAAAGATATTTTTATTAATATTCAATCTAGCTAGTTTCGATTTAGCTGTTTTCGATTTAACTAGTCATGTTTTTTACTTTGTCATGTCAATTTATTAAAGCTCAGCTTTAAGCCCTAAGGTATTAGCTGATATGAAGAATTGGTTTCAATTTTCTCAGAAGTTAAAAAAAGGGGTGGCATAAGCCACCCCGAAAATACTAACTACTACTAAAGTTACGCCATGTTTTACCGCTTCTGTCGGTGACACATACCGCAACCTACTGCTGTTCCTTTCGGAATAATCGCAGTTTGTTCACCGGCAGCACACTCTGGCAGACTACCCTTGTTGTCCTTACACCAGACAGTTCTATCATCTGCAGTACGCGACAGCACTGTACCTGTCAGGTCATTACCATGGCAGGCATCACAACCCGGACCATCATTGCGGTAGTTCTTGTGCGCAAAGTTCCAACGATCATCCGCTTTGGCCGGTGCAACTGGATCCAGATCCGTTACCGGATGCATACCGTGCGGACCGTTGTTACCCAAAGGTAATGACTCATCATTCGGCTCATGACAGACAGTACACTCAGCGATGTAACCACTGTGTCCCTGTAGCTGTGAAGACGGAATATTATCATTAGCATTTGGATTAGCTGTTGGCCATTCGGCATGCGTACTACCATGACAGGATTCACAGAACAATCCACCATGGCCATTACTTACCCGATACAGCTTTGGATTACCTATCGCTGCGGGATCACCTGGCATATCATCTGCGGTGATTACATTTTCAGCAAATGCTTTGTTGGTAGGAACAATCGGTGTTGCTTTGATATCACCTGTGCGATAAGCCGCAAGCAGACGAATACCATCGTGATTACCCAGTGTATCGGTAGGACTCACCAATACGTCAGGATCGCCTGCAAGGTTATCAGTAGCATAACCGGTATGACATGAACCACAACCAGGCTCGTTAGCCCATGGAACACGAGGCGTATCCGGATTGGTATAGAAATCCGGTCCTAAATCAAAAGCACCTGGGTTGATAAGTGAAACATTACTACTGAAGTCATTACCTACTTGCTCCATCTGTCCGTGACAGTCCTGACAGACCAGACCACCGTTGGCCATCGCACCACGCATACACTCTGTTCTTTTACCGGGGTGACATAAATAACATGTCTCTTCCAGAATGTTCTGAGTGAGGACCGGATCACGTCGGTTGCCCTGTGCATCGATCGCTGGTGGCATATCCGGGAATAGACCAGTAGTCGAATGATGACTGTGCATTACATTAGACATTGACTTATGTTTGATTTGGTCACGACCGTTGGCCAGTGACTCTATAAGGAATGGTCCACCATCAGTATTAACTTCAAAGTTTTTTGCATCGTTCTCAGGTCCTAGCGGACCAAACTGAGCTAGATCCAACGCCGGTGTATAGTGACACGTCTGACAGACCACCGGATTAACCGCTTTACCGGTATTTACATCAAAACCCTGATCCAGAGACGTACCATGTTTCTGGTCATGCAAACGTAACAGGTTGATATCACTTGCCCATTCAACACTGACCTCAAGAGGCACGGTGTCATTGTGTAGTGGATCATCCATCGCTGAGGCAGGACTGTTTAGATTAGTAATTGCAGAACCTGTACCAATATCAATTGAGTGACAGCTCTGACATTCCGCCTCACCAGAGATAGGCATGACGATATCAATCGATGCAACCATAGTGTTATTTACTTCAGCCTGCACTCTAACTAGTGGGTACGGGTTCTCCTGACCGAAATCATCAAATGCTGCAATTGGAACACCGGCAGCTTCAAATAGATTTACGTCCGCGGTATAACCAAACGGAAAGTTGATAAAGAATGGCAACGTACCCACATGCTCATGGAATACCTGCAGATTATTAGCGGTGTACGGATCAGTTATACCCGACATGTTCTGCTGACTCGCAGCCAGAAATCCATCTTCCAGATAGAAACGTTCGACATCAGGCATCGGCAAGCCGACATCTTCATTACTGGAGAATAATGGCAGGATACCCGATGGGTAGAAGGGGTCGTAAGCTGTAGAAGAAACATCCCAGAAGTTGGTCTTGTAAACGGTGCCCGCGTTGGTAACCGAGGACAGTGCCTGACCACTGGCAACCTTCGCTGGTGCAGGATCATCAGGATTAGACGCAGCAGAGTAATACACCTTTACTTCGCCCTCACCCATTATCCGTGGTAGACCACCATTGCCACGCTGGATAACCTGCGAGTGCAGGACATTAAATGGAGGCAGGATACTGGAGATACGAGTATCAAGATCACCACAGTGCATACCCAGATCATTGATTGCAACAATGGCATAATCAGGGTCTAACCAGAATGGTTGTTCAGTGACTGCAGCGGTAGGCACACGGGCTCCATTGACACTGGTTGAATTTATAGAGACCGCATTAATAGCAGTTACACCGATGGTAACCACGGCAGAGTTAGATGACAAAGCACCATCCTCTACGTGATAAGTAAAAGTATAAGAACCTGATAAACCGGCAGGTGGTTCAAAAGTAAAAGAACCATCAGCAGACAGGTTGAGTATGCCGTTGTTCACATCGACATCCAGCACGGCAGTCATTGGATCACCGTCAGGGTCATTGTCGTTACTGAGTACACCGGGAGTTAGGATACTTAATAAAGTGTCCTGTTGTGTATTGTAATCATCATTTTGAGCTACTGGCGCTATATTTCCAGCCGCAGGGCTCACAGTAACAGTGGTGTTGCAACTGGCGGTCGTATTATCTCTGTCAGTGACATCAAGTAATACATCATAAGTACCACCCGTGCCGTAGCTCACATCAACAGGGTTAGATGATGAAGCGGCAGGGGTACCCGATCCATCTGAAAAATTCCACAGATATGTTTTGCCGCCTTTGGCGCCGCCATCTGCTGAACCGTTAAATGTTATAGCAGTACCAGCCGCTGTTGTGCCAGCATCCGGTGAAATTGTACACGATAGTGGTTGCGGTATCGGTTTGGCCGCCTGTACATCAACAAGAGCTATTACCAGTAAAATACTGACATTCGCCGTTATCACCGCTGTTTTTTTCAAGAGACACTTAGGTAATCCTGCAATCATGTCTTCACCCTCCTCAGATTTTTATTCATTTATAGCCTGGAGCACCCCCTGAATTTATATTCTGGTGATCATTGACCTTGATTATTATTTAGGCAGTGCGATGCACATACTTGAATTAATAATTGCATGTTTCATGCCAAGAGGAAAAATTACGCTAACACTTTGTTTACAGTAAACTTTAAGAATATTAGCAGATTATTACTTATTTATAGATATGACCGTTTGTGTCATTTGACCATGACACAGTGACATTACGACTGCCACACATGTCATGCTAATGAGATGATTTGAATTCTAATATCCTGTCGAATAATTATTCTGCGTGCACTTTACTCTGCCACCAACAAACAAATTGTATTGCAACTGAATACTAGCAAGCTTAAAGGAGCTATTAATAGATAAACTCTTTTTGATCACTGCTCATTTCATGTCATTCCACGCTTTTATCAATTTATGGCCATACGCGTACACAGCCACGGCCATCTGATTTGGCTACAATCAATGCATGATCAGCGAGCTTGATGTTTTCATTATAGGAAGTCTGACCATCCATCTCTGATATACCGATAGATACGCTAACATTAATTTTTTTAGAGTCGCTGATCATGATCGGCATGTTTTTTAATTCCTTACGCAGTCGGTCGAGCAGTTGCTTTGCATGTTCGATATTTGTTTCCGGTAACAACATAAGAAATTCATCACCACCATAACGAAAGATGATGTCGTATTTCCTCAGACGTCTGGTGAAGAATTCAATCGCCGTTTTCAACACCTGGTCACCGGCAACATGACCGTATTTATCATTGATCTGTTTGAAGTCATCAAAATCCATCATCGCCAGTACACAGCATTTCTCGCTACGGCGAGCGCGTTCATTCTCTTTATCGATCATGAATGACATCGCGTGCCTGTTCCATACCCCAGTGAGGTGATCAACCGCACACACCTTACTGATTAGTGAAAATTGTAAATCATGTACCGCAACCCGAAATTTATTTGCAGTCTCATTAAAATCATCATAAGCCTCACTACTTATTAACTTACCAGACGATTTGTCTTTTAGTAGCTGGCGTGCTTTATTATGTACTTCTGCATGTAGTTCACCTGTTTCGATAAAACATGAATTTTCAGTCATCTCAGAATCTGTCAAATTGTAATACCATTGGCCGAATTTACACAGACGATGTGCATTGTTCACCAGGTCACATCTATCAGGTTCATCGTTACAGATAAGTGAGCGATGTAATACTTTTATCCACTGACTGTGGTTGATAAGTCCTGTTGCCAGCCCCCTGAGCAATGGCAGTATCTCATTGAGTGACGTATCTTCTTCTATCTCTAGGCTAAATCGCTGATTGATGTCCATGGGTTACCTGAAAGTTTTTGTAAGCTGTTGTACTTTTAGATCATACTTTTAGATCATACTTCGTATGTCGTCGATGCAACCTTGCCGCCGTGACCGGTCCAGTCGGTATGGAAGAACTCGCCGCGTTTGCTGTCGAGTCGTTCGTAGGTATGAGCACCAAAGTAATCACGCTGTGCCTGCAACAAATTTGCCGGTAGACGTTCACTGCGATAACCATCGAAGTAAGACAAAGCTGATGAAAATGCCGGTGCTGGAATCCCATTTTCGACGGCGAGTATTACCGCTTTACGCCAACCTGCTTCAGCGGCTTTAAGCGCTCCGGTAAAGAACGAATCTAGTGCCAGGTTTTCTAGCTCGGGATTATTATCATAGGCCTCTTTTATGTTACCCAGGAAGGTGCTGCGGATGATACAACCACCACGCCACATCAGTGCAATCTCACCGTAATTAAGGTTCCAGTCGTATTCCTTTGCAGCTTCTTTCATCAACATAAATCCCTGTGCATAGGATATTATTTTGGATGCATATAATGCATCTCGCAGTGCGTTTAACATCTCCGCTTTATTGTTCGAGTTATTGTTCGAGTCATCGGCCATCTGCGAGATCTTCGGAGACGGTCCAAGTATTGCTGATGCACGTACGCGCTCATCTTTTAACGATGACAGAACGCGTGCAAAAACTGACTCACCGATTAATGTTAACGGCACACCCAGGTCGAGTGCACTGATGCCTGTCCATTTACCAGTACCCTTCTGACCTGCAGTATCGAGTATCTTATCCACCAACGGTTCGCCATCTTCATCCTTCATCGCCAGGATATCTTTGGTGATATCGATTAGGTAAGAGTCCAGTACGCCGTTATTCCATTCATTGAATACTTCATGCATCTGCTCGCATGACATACCCAAAACATTTTCCATCAACGAGTAAGCTTCGCAGATCAGCTGCATATCTCCGTATTCAATGCCGTTATGCACCATCTTTACAAAGTGGCCGGCACCATCCTGTCCTACCCATTGGCAACAGGGTTCGTCGTCTACTTTTGCAGACACCGCCTGAAAGATATCCTTGACCAGCGGCCACGCTTCCGGATCACCACCGGGCATGATAGACGGACCAAAACGTGCACCTTCTTCACCACCCGAAACACCGGTACCGATAAAACGCAGACCTTTCTCTTTAAGGTAAGCAGTACGACGCGTGGTATCCGGAAAATGTGAGTTACCGCCATCGATGATGACATCACCTTGCTCAAGTAGTGGCACTAACAACTCAATAAAGCGGTCAACGACTTCACCCGCTTTTACCATCAACATAACTTTGCGCGGTTTTGCCAACGATTCGACCAGCTCTTCCATGCTGTGCGTACCTATGATGTTTGTGCCTTTTGCCGGACCGTCGATGAAATCATCGACCTTGCTGGTTGTGCGATTGAACACGGCAACACGGTAACCGTGATCCGCCATATTCAACACCAGGTTCTGACCCATTACTGCAAGTCCGATTAGACCTATGTCTGCTTTATCCATCGTTATCAATCTCGGTTGTTGTTTTGTATTATTTTCAGCATTACTCAAAATCTGCCTTGTCAAAATGACTGCTTACAGCCATGAACGGACACCCGGAAAAAACAAAGTCAAAAGAATTTTTACCACAGAGGACACGGAGGTCACAGAGGTTTTTATTGTTAACTGCGCCGCAGGCGCATTAACAATAATAAGACTTTCCTCTGTACTCTCCGTGTCCTCTGTGGTGAGCAGCTTTTAAATATTTTGACTTTGTCAGCTAAAACTCAACTACAGTCATCCTCGTTCTGGCATTTACTGTGACCAATTTTGAACTTATACACATAATGACATCTACGCAAAAAATATTTTTGACTCAAGTCAATATGCAGTAGTTGGCAAAATTGTAGCATCGGCAAACTATTCACAGAATCAGACATGGAAATCATACGTTAAACGATGCA
>JAUVDN010000020.1 GCA_030595325.1 Gammaproteobacteria bacterium
CGGGAAATATTACAATAATAAAGACACCGGAATGTATCAGTGTAAATGTTGTGGTGAGGCGTTATTCAGTTCAACTGAAAAATATGATTCAGGCTCGGGCTGGCCAAGTTTTTATAAAGCTATAGACGATATGGCGCTAGAGGAAATTAGAGACAGTAGTCATGGTATGGTCCGTGTGGAAGTTCGCTGCCCCAAATGTGAAGCGCATCTAGGGCATGTGTTCGAAGACGGTCCGCAACCGACGGGTTTACGATACTGTATAAATTCCGCATCACTGGATTTTGAGTCTAAGGATTAGTGCTGAGTTTTAATTCTGCTTTTGGCCATTAGCTGACCTCCAGAAAAAAATAAAATCAAAAGAATTTTCACCACAGAGGACACGGAGGTGAGTAGCTTTTAAAGTTTTTGACTTTGTCAGCTATGGCTCAGTAGCTGATGTTATCAACTGGTATTAACCAGTTATTGCTTAGTTCTCCAGAAAACTCTTACCTATATTAAAGTAAAAAGCGGTTTCGCCTTTGTCGGTAGCACCGATGGCGATGTAGATAGGGCCAAGGAATGTCTCCGCACCGACAAATAAGCTGCCAGCGATACGCAAATTTTCTGAATTGATATCGCTACTCTCAAGCCAGGCGTTGCCGACTTCGAGTGAGAAACCAGTGTACATCGGCAGCAAACTGATATCGCCGAGACGTCGATAAAATGCCGTTTCGATCAGACCAAAATGTTGCCCAAACAGTTCATTGCGAACGGTACCGGATAACTCAAGAAAACCGCCACGAAAGAACAGAACGTTAGCCTGTAAATCCTCCACTGCGAACTCATCCAGTATCGTATCAATTACAGCGCGACTAAAAATAGTGTATCGCCCAAAGGTGCCGGCACCGCCGATTTGAAAACGTAACTGCTCATAATCCAGATCTGCACCGAGTGATTCTCTATTCACACTCAAGCTTGCATTGCTGAAAAAACCGGAATTGGGAAAACTAGTATTGTCCAGAGTGTCATGGGTGAGTTTCAGGTAGTAATAGCTTTCTATAAAGTTGGTGTTCTTATCTAAAGACGGACCTGTGACGGAGGTGATTTTACCATCGTTGTAACGCAGTCCCAGACTGAGAGATGTTGTCTGGTTGAATATTTTTCCGGTTGAGAAAGTAATGAAATGACGGTTAAAACGCTGAATGGATAGTATTTTCTGATCTATCAGCGTTGGAACAATATTCGTTTCAATACCGCCTTTCACTGAAACATAAAAATCCAGTTCCGAGTTTAATGGCTGGTATATCTCGGCGCTAATTTGTGATTCACTACCGACAGTTGCGACGGCACGAAGCTCTCCAGCCAGATCGTTAAGGTTGTTTTTATTATAAGACGCATGGAAATTAGTAATTGATTGAACTTCAAGTGCAGATTCAATGCTTAAGCCAAACTGCAAATAACTGTGTGCCCATTTCCTGTCTCGAACATAGACAATTAGTCCTGTTTTTCCGTCACGCTGTTCCAATGAATAAACAACAGAGCCTGAATAGTCCAGGCCATAGATGTACGACAGGTCTTTTTCCAGTTGCGGTATGTCGAGTGGTTCACCTAGTTTTTGATGGATGCGAATGCGCATGACATCATCGCGTAAAGGGGTTTTATTATTGATTTCTATAAAATCGATGATGGGCTCTTTAATGACTATTGACGTTAGCCCGGTGATATAAGAAGAATAATCTTCCTGTGCCAGAGACAGTTTTTTAATGCTTTCGAGTTTCTCTAAGGCGGCGATTTCGCCAGACTTTATTAGCTCAGCATATTCTTCGAAATCTGAAGATGAAATTTCTTTTGCACCAGGAACAATTAAAACATCATTTTCTTTTAGTGTTTTGATCTGGATGTCAGCGATACGTCGGGTAAGAATAGTGGTTAATTGTCCGGTAACGTCGATGCCTGATTTTAAGTTTTCTTTGTCTGCTAGCGGTGCGCTTACATCAACAACGATAACGATATCCGCACCCATGTCTCTAACGATGTCTATCGGTATGTTGTTGGCAATGCCGCCATCGATTAGTAGCGTATCACCGATGGTGATCGGCGGCAGTGCACCAGGTATCGACATGCTGGCACGCATGGCTTTTGCCAGATTGCCATTTTTTATAATAAAGGGGTTGCCGGTTTCGAGATCGGTTGCAATTGCTCGATAAGGGATTTTAAATTTATCAAAATCCTCTATATGAAAACCAGGGTGAGCAAGTCGATCAAGTGCTAGCTCTATCTGTTGACCATCGATTAAGCCGGGACGAATCTGCAAGCCATCATCGGTTATGCCGACGCGTTGCAGATTGAAAAAATCGAAGTCATCCTGTTTACGGCGAAAGGACTTGTAGTCGCGATTAGCAAAGTCATTAAACACTTTGTCCCAGGCAATTCCATTGACACCATTTTCGATTTCTTCAGGATTTAAACCAATTGCGTATAAACCGCCGATGATTGAGCCCATGCTGGTACCGACGACGTAATCGATGGGCACGTTATTTTCTTCAAGAACTTTTAATACGCCGATATGGGCAAAACCACGAGCACCACCACCACTTAATACTAGACCTATCTTCGGGCGTTTGTGCTGCGAGTCTTGTGCGACAGTCTCGGAATTGACGTCAGCACTGCTAGCTAAACTGCTAAAGCAACAGAGTGTAAGGGTAAGAAAAGAAGTTTTGAAAAAATTACATCTGCGAAACAGCATAACGTAATGATGGCCAGTTAAGTTAGATGGAGTATAACGAAACTTTTCTTGACTGAGGAGAAAAGTTTACTGGTAAGTTTTGTTACTTAGTTATGGTGCTTACTTATGATACTGCGCACTAACATCATGTACCGCATCAACCAGTGCCTTAACATTTTCCGGTGTGATATTTGGTGTTATACCGTGACCTAAGTTAAATACATGGCCATTGCCATTGCCGAACTCAGCAAGTATACGACTGGCTTCCTGTTTGATTACTTCAGGATTTGTAGCCATGATGGCAGGATCCATATTGCCCTGCAGTGCAACCTTGTCACCAATTTGTTGGCGGGCTAGATTGATATCAACAGACCAGTCCAGACCAACGGCATCGCAGCCAGTGTTAGCGATATCCTGTAACCACATACCGCCACCTTTGGTGAATAGTATCACCGGAATTTTCTGCCCGTCTTTTTCGCGAGTTAGCTGGTCGACAATTCTTTGCATATAAGCCAGTGAGAATTCTTTATAATGTGGGGTTGTTAATGCACCGCCCCAGCTATCAAAAACCATTACTGCCTGTGCGCCTGCTTCAATCTGTGCATTGAGGTAAACCGCAACAGAATCGGCCAGTTTGCTCATCAGCATATGTGCAGATGTTGGGTCTTCAAATAATAAGGCTTTGATTTTTGAGAATGTCTTGCTGCTGCCACCTTCAACCATATAGGTTGCTAATGTCCATGGGCTTCCGGCGAAACCGATAAGCGGTACCTGGCCATTTAATTCTTTACGAATTAATGAGACGGCATCGGTCACGTAGCGTAACTTGTCTGCAGGGTCAGGTATGGCCAATTTTTTGATATCGCTGGCAGAGCTGATAGTGGTCTTGAATTTAGGGCCTTCGCCTTCAGAGAAGTACAGGCCCAGACCCATCGCATCAGGAATGGTCAAAATATCAGAAAATAATATGGCAGCATCAAGATCAAACCGGCGCAGTGGCTGCAGTGTCACTTCACAAGCAAGTTCAGGCGTGCTGCATAAGGTCATGAAGTCGCCAGCTTTGGCGCGTATTTCACGATATTCAGGCAGGTAACGACCTGCCTGACGCATAATCCATACTGGTGTACGGTCTACTGGTTGACGTAGTAATGCTTTAATAAATCTATCGTTAACAAGTTCGCTCATGAAGGGAATACTTTTATGTGTTGTTGATTAACAGAGTTTAAGTTCATTGACTCAGGTTTAAGTGAGCCGGTATAGGTAGTGTATTTATGCAGCGTGGTCTACCTAAGCACTAAGTGGCACTTAAGATAGCTTTAATTCGACCACTGACTTCACCCATGTCGGCACGACCTATGATCTGTGGTCTGACCAGCCCCATGACTTTACCCATGTCTTTTATCGATGCAGCGCTGGTCTTTTCTATCGCCTGTTTAACGATATCATCCACTTCTTCTTCGCTTAATGCCTGCGGTAAGTACTCTTGAATGATATCGATTTCGTAGCTTTCTTGCGTGATTAAATCATCACGTCCCGCGGTCTTGAACTGCGAGATAGACTCACGGCGCTGTTTGATCATCTTGTCGAGAATAGCAATGATTCTGGCATCATCGAGTTCGATACGTTCATCGACCTCTATCTGCTTCATTGCTGATGTCATAAGGCGAAGAGCTTTAACACGTTCTTTTTCGCCAGATTTCATCGCAACGATGACGTCTGCTTTAATCTTTTTATAGAGATCGCTCATGAATGTGTCACTAAGTTAGGTGCTATGAGGGTAATTCAAATAACAATTTATCTGTAACGATAGTATTAACTAATGCCGTTTTAACTAATGAAGCATTAACTAATGCAGTTTTAATTAATGAAGCTTTAACTAATGCCGCTTTAACTAATGCAGCTTTAACTAATGCAGCTTTAACTAATATATTAACGACGACGCTGATGAGGAGAGCGTGAAAATTTGTTACGTTCTTTTGAAAGTTTTTTCAAATGACGTTTAACTGCAGCAGCGGCTTTGCGCTTGCGTTCAGTTGTTGGTTTTTCATAAGCTTCGCGTTTGCGGATTTCGGTTAAAACACCGGCTTTCTCACATGAACGTTTGAAGCGACGTAATGCTACGTCAAAGGGCTCGTTTTCTTTTACTCGTATTGCAGGCATAGTGCTCTCTTAAAAAAATACATAAAAAATCCGCAAAGTATGCGGTGAAACCACGTATTATATCTCACTTTTAGCCAAATCCCAAATCGTTATGCAGTGATAATTGATATTAGTGCGAGTAATTTTGAAAGAAATTAGCAGGCTATCCGGCAATTCGACAGGTAAAAAGTGAAATCATGATTGTATTAGGTATAGAAAGCTCCTGTGATGAGACTGGCATTGCTGTCTATGACAGTGAAAAAGGCTTGTTAGCCGATACCTTGCACAGCCAGATAGAAGTACATGCTGAATATGGCGGTGTGGTACCTGAGCTCGCTTCCAGAGACCATATTCGCCGTCTGATTCCGCTGATGGAGCAAGCGTTAAAGCAGGCAAATATTGATAAAACAGAACTTGATGGTATTGCTTATACCGCAGGTCCGGGTCTGATTGGTGCATTGATGTCTGGCGCATCGGTTGGACGCTCACTGGCATGGGCGTTAGGCATTCCCGCCGTTGAAGTGCATCACATGGAGGGTCATCTGCTGGCGCCGATGCTGGAAGAAGATCCGCCAGTATTTCCTTTTGTTGCATTATTGGTTTCCGGAGGGCACACACTGCTGGCGCAGGTAAAAGGTATCGGTCAGTACGAGTTGCTAGGCCAGAGTCTCGATGATGCGGCTGGTGAAGCCTTTGATAAGACAGCAAAATTATTGGGCCTGGGTTACCCGGGTGGACCGGTATTGGCCGCCATGGCTGAAAAAGGCCGGCAAGGCGTCTATAGGTTTCCACGACCGATGATTGACCGGCCAGGGCTTGATTTTAGTTTTAGTGGTTTAAAAACTTTTGCGCTTAATACGATGAAAAAGGCTGCTCATGCAGATGGCGGCCAGGGCGTGCTTAGCGAGCAGGAAAAGGCAGATATTTCTCTCGCTTTTGAAGAAGCCGTCGTCGATACCTTAAAGATAAAGTGCCGTCGTGCGTTAGAGCAGCAGCAGTGTAACCAGTTGGTGATTGCTGGCGGAGTTGGTGCCAATAAGCGATTGCGCGCAACGCTGGCAGAGATGATTGCTGAGCTGAAGGGACAATTGTATTATCCGCGAACTGAGTTTTGTACGGATAATGGTGCAATGATTGCACAGGCGGGTTGTTTTCGTTTAATGGCTGGTGAGACTCAGCCATTAGAAATCGACGCCAGAGCAAGATGGTCGATGCAGGACTTAACAGCAGTTTAGTCTGCTGAGGTTTACACAACGTTAGTTTTTTCCAATTTTTGCTTCAGAACCTTGTAGCAATAATTGAATATTTTTCTTGTGTCGCCAGAATACCAAAATACTCATCATCGTTACAGCAGTGGTTAGTTCGAAGGATTGAGTGAATACCCAAAGCATGAACGGGGTGATGAAAATGGAAATCAGTGCGGATAATGAAGAAATTTTCAGAAGTTTTGCAATGATCAGCCAGATGGCAAGAGTGATAAGCCCCACCTGCCAGTTGATCGCTATAATTACGCCGTAGTAGGTGGCGACGCCTTTACCGCCTTTAAAGCCATAATAGATTGGGAAAATATGACCTAACAGGGCAAATAAGCCCACCAGTGCAATAATTAATGGTTCAGCTTCAAGCTGAATAGTTATTAATACAGGAATTAAGCCTTTTAATGCGTCACCTAATAAGGTGATAATAGCGGCCTTTTTACCACCATGACGTAAAACGTTGGTTGCTCCGGGGTTATTTGAACCGGTATTGCGCGGGTCTTCGATACCCATGATTTTACAGGTGATGATGGCAGCAGAAATTGAGCCGATAAGGTAGGCAAAGCAGCCAAATGCTATTATGTTGAGATTAAATTCCATGAATAACTTTATAAGTATATCTGTGCCGTTTATCGGACAATGTGTTTTTGTAAGCCGTTCTATAAAAAATGATTTAATAAAAAAGTGCGCTGCAAGCTTACCTCAGAGCAGTGAAAAATGCTGTATCTCCTTTATAGGAATGTCACCTGGTTTGCTCGGGCGTCTGATTTTAACGTTACGTTTGTTTTTAACTGATGTGAAAGTAAATGCATAATACTGTTACTTGTGTATTTGTTCATGGCTGGGCGATGAACAGCGCAGTGTGGGAAGAATGTATAAAAAAGTTACCAGGCTGGATCAATGTGGTGGTAGTCGATCTGCCTGGACACGGTTCGATGTCGAAGGTAGAACCGGTAGTGTTAGAAGATTATGTACAGGCATTGATTCCACTGGTGCACAGGCCTGTTTTGTGGGTTGGATGGTCTTTAGGTGGTTTGGCTGTGTTGCGTCTGGCCGAGTTATTTCCACAACGGGTAGCAGCAGCTATTCTGGTGGCGACTAACCCTTGCTTCACCACAAAAGCAGACTGGTCCAGTGCTGTTGATGCATCAGTGTTTGATCAGTTCGCCCGTGATCTCAATGAAAATCAGGAGAAAACCATTCGCCGATTTTTAGCCTTACAGGTGAAAGGTCTGCCTGATGATTTGAAAGTCGTCAGGCAATTGCAAAAAAGTCTTCAATCGCGTGGTCATGCGTCTATACAGGCACTAAATTCGGGTTTGGATATGTTGCTTGATGTGGATCTAAGGCCGTCGTTAAAAACAATTGAGTGTCCTTTGCACTGGTATCTAGGTGCAAAAGACAGCCTGGTACCCGCTTCTTTAGCGCAGATTTTAAGTGCTCAATATGCGCAGGAAAATATTGTATTGCAGCCAGATGCGGCGCATGCGCCGTTTGTTTCACATGAGCCAGACTTTGTAGAATATCTAATAGATACTGCAGAGCAATTACGAAAACAACAAGAAATTAACAAATAAAAATTTAGTCATGTCATTAGAAAAAACATTACAAACGCCATTACAAACGCCATTACAAAAATTTGATCAGGAGAGAGTGCGAAAAGCATTTGATCGCGCTGCTGAGTCATACGATGAATTTGCTGTGTTACAGACAGAAGTATGTAATCGCCTGCTGGAAAAACTGGATATCGTAAAGATTAAACCACAGATGATACTGGACGTTGGCAGCGGTACGGGCGTAGCAATCCCTGCATTATATGAACGCTATAAAAAAGCACAGCTGGTGGCATTGGATATCTCTGAAAAAATGCTTAATAAAAGCGCTCAGCAGGGCAGCTTTTTTCGATCACCGCATCTGGTTTGTGCAGATATGGAACAGCTGCCCTTTGAAGATAATACTTTTGAGCTGGTTTTTTCCAGTCTTAGCATGCAATGGTGTAATGATTTAAATGCGGCATTAACAGAAGTAAAACGTGTATTGAAACCAGGCGGTTTGTTTGTATTTACCACCTTTGGACCGGATACATTGAAGGAGTTACGGCAAAGCTGGAGCGGTGATGATGGAAGCGGTGACAGCAGCGAAAATAGTAGCGAGCGTTCTAATCTACATGTGAATCAGCATGTAAATCAGTTTATTGATATGCACGATATCGGTGATGCCTTACTGCTGGATGGTTATGCCGAGCCGGTGATGGAAGCTGAAATTTTAACCGTGACGTATGATGCGGTGGACCTATTGATGCACGACCTGAAAGCAATCGGTGCTAACGTAACGGCAAACGGAGCTCAGTCAGACCAAGACCAGCTAGAGGGTCGTAGGAAGGGGTTAGGTGGCAAATCTGAGTTACAGCGCATGCGGAAAAATTATGAGCAATTCAGAAAGGATGGTTTGTTGCCTGCATCGTATGAAATCATCTATGGACACGCCTGGAAACACGATCCGGCTGAGACAAAGAAACCGACGGTAGATAAGCAGTTTGTGCATTTTAACGCTGACTAATACTAAATTTAAAAGCCTGTTTTTGCTGAATAAGTGCTTTTCTAGCAGGGTTTTAGCTACTCTTTTTAAAATAGCCTGATTTTTCTATTCTCTTTGCTTAAATAATCTGCAAAATAGAGTAATTATCATTAAAATAAAGAGTAAATATTACGATGTATAATGGGTGTTGTTTTATAGTTAAGACAATTATTGAGTGCACTTTTATGAATTTGTTCAGAAAGCTACTGGGTTCTTCAACACAGCAGGGATTTATCCGGCTACTGCTTTTATCGGTACTGGTGACGGTTAGTGCCTGTTCTCGTGATGGCGACACCACAACGGATGGTACCATCGATGTAAATCAAACAGACAGTTTTGCTGCATTCATTAATCCAATGAGCGGTCTGGCCTCTGGTGATTATGTTATTGAAGCTAATGCGGATAATGCTGGTGATGTCGGTGATTTTACATTAACGGTAACTTATGATGATGGAACAGTAGAAGAGCACACGGGGGGCTGGACTGCATCGAGTGATACCCGGTTAATTGAATTCACCCTGTTTTCTGCGGGAGGCATCAGTATTACCCTGCAGTCCTCAGTCGAAAATAATCTGCGTTTATTAAACGCTAATGGTTTTGTTGTGGCTGTTAATGGTGCGGCTACAATAGGCGACTCTTCGATTACGCTGGATACTTCCCTTATTGATTCTGCTGCTTATGGCGCGGCCTACTATGCAGCGATAGATCCAAATAATGACAAGGACACGCTGGAAAAATGGAAAGTTGCTAATGGATATTATGATGCTGTCACAGCTGGTAAAGTCATCGAGCCTCGTTTTCGAGATACAAAAGATTTAGGTTATGGCCGTGGTATGCACATGTGGACTAATACTGACGGTAGTTTATATTTCTTCGTCGAAAACTTTCAGGTACGTACGGTACCGGGTGAAGAGTACACAACTCTAAATCTGGAAGCGTTACTAGCTGATAGTCGTCAGCATCATTTTGGTACTAATGCGATTGAATTTAGTACTTTTCCTTACGGTGTTGACGAACCCAGTGATAAAGGCAGCACTCACAAATTCACCAAGTTTTTTACTTTCGATGCGACACAGGGTGACCAGACAGCCGAAGACCATAGCAATGAAACCCGTCTGGATGAAGTCAATCTGGATGGCCGTGGCAATAAGTCTATGCCAGGCGCGTGTGTGTATTGTCATGGCGGTACGTTAAACCCACTGCGTGCTGATGGAAGTTTCCGTGATAATACCTTAGATGGCTCCACGGGTAATGGTATTGATGGCGATGCCAATGCCAAACTTCAACTGCTTGAAGTGCCTAGTTTTGAATACGGTAATTTTTCACCGTTTACTAAAGCAGAGCAGGAACCCATCATCAAACAGGTCAACATGGCTATTTACTGTACCTATCCCAACTTGAAATCGGAGGAGATACAGGTTGCCTGTGCTCAGTACTGTGTTGATGAAGCAGATACCGTCAATTGTGATGGCGACGGTAATAGTCTTGAAGCAATAATTTTATGTGATGACGCAGCAAACACGGTTGATTGTCATGGCGTTGGTAATGATTTGGCTGCGGTATTGCTGAACGGAAATACAAATTCTGGTCAGTGGACAGGTGCCTTTGCCAATGTGATGGCCGAAGGCTGGTATAACGATACCAGTACTGCGGGTGTTTTTGATCGCGAAACGTTCAATGAAGATTATGTGCCGATCGAATGGCGATACGATAGCAGTGATAACATGCCACCAGTAGGTTCGGACCAGTTGTTCTTAGAAGTTGTGCAACCCGTGTGTTTTGTTTGTCATTCACGCCGGGGCACAGATTTAGGCAGTTTCGATGTTGATCCAGCATCGCGGCAGGCGACTAAAGATATTGATTTCAGCAGTTATGAAAAATTCATCAGTCATGCTGAGCAGATAAAACAATACGTTTATGATCAAGGTGTGATGCCGCTTTCATTGCGTGGCTACAATGCATTCTGGGATGAAGACAGTAATGCGCCGGAGATACTGGCATCACATTTAAATGGTGTGTTATCTGCAGACAAGCAGGTTGCTTTAAACAGTGACAATAAAGTGGATGAGCCAGGGGCGGCTGTTGCTGATGCTGGACCTGACCGAATTACAACGTCACCTGTTCGCCTGTTTGGTGCTAACAGTCGCTTCGTGGATCGTTTTAGCTGGAGTATAAGCAGTTCACCTGCTGGCAGTGATGCGCTGTTGACGGAGATTAATACATCACGGCCACTACTGACAACAACGGTTAATGGCGACTATGAGATTAAAATGGTTGCTGCGTTTGGCAATGATGTTGTAACGGACAGTGTGCACATTAAAATTGATAACAGCTTAACAGATGCCAGTGATCCACCTGATCCAAAAACAATCACATTTGATACTCACATTAAACCAATATTCTCTAACGCGGGCGGCTCTGACGGCCGCCACTGTAATGAATGTCATTCGATCGATGGCAGTACGACAGGCACCCAGGTTGATGGTATTCCGGTATTTTGGGTAGATGATGCTCTGCAGCCGAGCACGGGTTCAACATGGTATAAAGAAGTATTGGCAAGAATCAATTTTAGTGATCCTGTCAATAGTTTGTTATTAACAAAACCAAGTAATAATCATCATTACGGTGAGTTGCGAGGTGGTTTTGATGTTGATAACCCCGGTGATAGATATAACTATGATTTGATACTTAACTGGATACTGGAAGGCGCGCCAGAAAATTAATCTGGATTATCAAGGGTGTTGATTAGCACACAAAAGAAGGCCGGTAATACCGGCCTTCTTTTGTGTAACTCTAATTTACTTGAAGTTTAGCTTTCAAACTATGCTTCAAAAGCAACACGCATCTTGCTTAATGCATTTTTCTCTATCTGACGAATACGTTCTGCAGACACCTGATATTCACCAGCCAGTTCATGCAGCGTAGCTTTGTCTTCATTTAACCAGCGACGCTTGATAATGTTTTGACTGCGATCGTCTAACATCTTCAATGAATCAGCCATCAGGCTCATTTCTTGTGAGCGAGTATCATCGTGCTCTAGCTGGCGTGAAGGGTCAGCACCATCATCTGTTAGGTATGCGGCCGGTGTAAAATGATGCTCGTCATCATTATCACTAGTCGGCGGATCAAAAGTAACATCACTGCCACTTAAGCGAGATTCCATTTCAAGAACAGTTTCTGGTTTTACCCCGAGTGTTTTTGCAACGTCATGAACTTCTTCATTAGTGAACCAGCCCAGCCTCTTTTTAGAGCTGCGTAATTTGAAAAACAGTTTACGCTGAGGCTTCGTGGTGGCAACTTTAACGATACGCCAGTTGCGTAGAACGAATTCGTGTATCTCTGATTTAATCCAGTGTACGGCGTATGAAATCAGACGAACTTCGTGACTGGTAGAAAAACGTTTAACCGCTTTCATCAGGCCGATATTTCCTTCCTGAATCAGGTCAGCCAGTGGCAGACCGTAACCACTGTAACCACGAGCAATCTTTACCACGAAACGCAGGTTAGACATAATCAACTGTTGCGCAGCGGCAAGATCATTTTGATTTTCCAGGCGTAGAGCCAACTCACGTTCTTCATCCGCGGTCAAAACAGCAATGCTGTTTATCTGTCGAATGTAAGCGTCTATATTGCCTGCACTTAACGAAGCGCCTTGAAGGGCTGGAATTAAAGCTTTAGTCATGTCTTCATCTCTCATGTGGATAGTTTAGCACTCAACAGGTAAGAGTGCTAATTAGTGAAAAGGTTCATTTGAGCTTTAATTAGGTCAAATAGAGTAGACAGGTATTTGTTTGTTGGTTAATTAAAGCAGCGAGTTAGCCTTATGCGGGTAATTGTTAAACTTTGTAGCCGAATAATCACTTTTAATCTAGATCGTAGTTATCTTTTTGATAAATATAAGATTAATCTGCCGCTAACAATGATTATTCACCTGTGGAAGAGGAAAGTAGAGATTATATGCAATTGGTCGTGAAAGCGTTGTGCTGACACATTTAAAATTTTTGCTGTATCTATCTGGATCGGATTAAATGCCATAAAGCAGCTTTTAGATCGCTGCTTTAGCGTTTATTTAACTGGGTTCAATATCTTTTAAATGTCGGCTAACGGCTAACCAGGAACCAATTAACCCCAGTGAGCAGCTTATAAATATCAGCAGTAGTGTGTTTTTGAAGCCTAGTCCGCTTAGTCTAAAATCGCTATGGTATAACACGGCAAGGTTATGGATAGGTTCTTCCATCAAGATTAAAGAAATTATCGTTATCATCCACGCCATGATGCCGCCGATGACGCCGTACCAGAATCCGGTGTATAAAAATGGCCGGCGTATGAATGCATCTGAAGCGCCGATGAGTTTGGATACTTCAATCTCTTCTCGCCGATTTTGAATATCAAGGCGAATGGTGTTGCCTACGACCAATAATACAGCAATAGCCAGCATCGAACTGATGACCAGAATACTTCTTTTGGCTATTTCCAGGAAGGTATAAAGTCGTTTGACCCACTGCACATCTAATTGGGCAATCTCAACGTATTTATTTTTGCCTAAGTCTTTGACCAGTTTTGTAATTCGATTTGGCTGGTCGGCATGTATCCTTGGATGTACAACAAGCACGATAGGCAGTGGGTTTTCATCAAGATATTTCAGCGCATCGCCAAATCCAGAAGTTTCCTTAAACTGTTTCAGTCCGTCCTCTTTATCGATCATCATTACTTTTTTGATGTCTTTGTGTTTTTCCAGCCGTCGCATCAATTTCTGTGCGTCACGCTGCTTGACGTGCGTGTGTAAAAACAAAGATATCTGTGTCGAGGTGTCCCAGTCCGTGCTGACCTGACCAATGTTAGCTAAGGCAATATATAACCCTACAGGCAATGCCAGCGCGATAGAGATTACGGCAGCGGTCATGATTGTCGCTATCGGTTGCGTGTAAAGTCGACCGAGGCTCGCCAGACTGACACGGACGTGATGACCTAAATAAGATAGAAAGCGGCTGGATTTTAGCGGGCTGTTACGCATCGTATTATTTACAGGCCTCTGGCTCTGTTCGCGTTAAACGGCAAACCGTTATGCGATACCCGGCCATCTTGCAGGCTGATCATGGGAGTTCCCATCTCCTTAATCAGCTCAATATTATGGCTGGCGATTAATACCGTTGTGCCAACTTGATTGAAGCGGGAAAATAACTGCATGATCTCACGTGAGAGCTCCGGGTCCAGATTACCTGTTGGCTCATCGGCTAGTAGTAATAATGGTTTATGCACGATGGCGCGTGCGATGCCAACACGTTGTTGTTCACCGCCTGATAATGTAATCGGGTATACCTTTTCTTTGCTTAATAAACCAACCTGATTTAACGCTGCTCGAACACGTTTGTGTATTTCCTGTCGACGATAACCCTGAATAATGAGTGGCATGGCTACATTGTCAAAGACGGGTCGATCATAGAGTAGGTGGTGGTTTTGAAAGATGATGCCGATGTTACGTCGGATGTATGGTATTTTTCGATTGCCTATATTGTTCAGGTTGACGCCATCGAGAAAAATCTGTCCACGGGTCGGACGCTCGATCATGGCGATTAATTTCAGTAAGGTGCTTTTGCCGGCGCCGGAGTGCCCGGTAAGAAAAGCCATCTGACCTTTTTCCAGTCGTAGGCTTATCTGGCTTAATGCATCATGCCCGCCGGGGTAACGTTTACTGATGTTATCGAAATGAATCATGCTGTTACTGCGTAACAAATGAATAATGAATAATGAATAGTGAAAAATTTAAAGCGTTACAAGTTTTAGTTGTATGTTTTGTATTATTCATAGTTCGTTTTACTCAAGCAGTGCATCAACAAATTCAGCGGCGTTGAATGGGCGTAAGTCATTAATGCCTTCACCAACCCCGATAAAGCGAACCGGCAGGTTCAAGGTATTTGCGATGGAAAATAATATACCACCTTTTGCGGTGCCATCGAGTTTGGTGACCGCCAGGCCAGTGAGTCCGATACTGTCGTGAAATTGCTGTACCTGATGCAGCGCATTTTGACCGAAGCCAGCGTCCATAACGATGAGTGTTTCATGGGGAGCATTGGCATCGATCTTACCGAGCACACGTTTGATTTTAGCCAGTTCCTCCATCAGGTTGTCCTGCGTGTGCAGTCGACCAGCAGTGTCGGCAATAATTATATCGATATTTTTTGAACTTGCAGACTGTACAGCGTCAAAGATAACGGATGCGGGATCAGCGCCAGTGCCTTGTGATACTACCGGTACATTATTGCGTTGCCCCCATTGCTGTAACTGTTCAACGGCGGCGGCACGGAAAGTGTCACCGGCAGCTAACATGACAGATTTCCCCTGCTGTATGAAGTGATGCGCTAGTTTACCAATACTGGTGGTTTTACCGGCACCGTTTATGCCAACGACGAGGATGACAAAAGGTTTGGCTGTGCCTGTGTCCAGTGGCAGCTCACAGGGTTGTAATATGGTTTTCATAATCTCTGCTAATTTAGCCTGCAAAGCATCGACATCATTTATGGTTTTACGGGATATATTGTTCTGCAGTTCATCGATGATTGTTGTGGTAGCATCAATGCCTACGTCAGCACTTAACAGGCGTGTTTCCAGCTCGTCTAAGACACTGCTATCAATGCTTTTTTTGCCGAGTAAAAAATCGGCCATACCGTCTGAGAATGAACGTTTGGTCTTTTCCAGAGCCTGGTTTAAATCAGCTGGGCCTGAATTAGATGGACTGGGGTCAGATTGACTCAGTTCTGCAGGTTTTTCTTCTTTTAATGCAACTGAGCTTGCGTCGGAAGGTGACTGTGCTAGGTTAGTTGTTTCTGGCGAGATTGTCTCTGCTGTAGCGGGGACCGTTTCGTTTTTTCGTTTGCGTTTAATAAAGCCAAACATAATGATTTAGGTAGTAAAAAATAATTAGGGTATCCTATCACCACTTGGTGTAGTTGGGTCTCTATTCGATAAAAAAGACATAAAGATAAAGTAACAAATTAACAGAGTAAAAAATGAATATAAAGTCAATTGCAGGTCTACTTGTTGTTTCAACGTTAGTATTGGGTGGGGTGCTTTATTACAGTAAAGATCCGGCTATCGTAGGCAGTGATGAATCGGTACAGTCATATGTATTATCTAACGGCATGAAAATTCTGGTGGTCGAAAACCACCGTGCACCTGTTATCGTCTCGCAGGTCTGGTACAAAGTTGGTGCAAGCTACGAACATGATGGTATTACTGGCGTCTCCCATGTGCTTGAACACATGATGTTTAAAGGCACCGATAAACATCCATCAGGTGAATTCTCTGAAATTATTGCAGCTAACGGTGGTGAGGAAAATGCATTTACCGGTCAGGACTATACTGCTTATTTTCAAAAGATAGCGAATGACAGGTTGGAACTTTGTTTGGAGATGGAAGCCGATCGTATGCGCAATTTGACGCTGGAAGAGAAGGAATTTCTTAAAGAGATAGAGGTGGTTAAGGAGGAACGCCGCTTACGTACAGATGATAAGCCGAGCGCTCTGACCTATGAGCGATTTAACGCGGTGGCTTACACGAACAGCCCCTATCGCCGACCAATCATCGGTTGGATGGAAGATCTGGATACCCTGACTATCGAGGATGCACGTCAGTGGTACAAGACCTGGTATGCGCCGAATAACGCAACGCTGGTGGTGGCGGGTGATGTACAGGCAGAAGAAGTTTTCCGATTGGCGAAGCAGTATTTTGGTCAGCTACCTGCATCCGTTATTCCTCAATTAAAAACCAGACACGAAGCGAAGCAGTATGGAACACAACGATTGACCGTTTCAGTGCCGGCAAAGATTCCTTATCTCATCATGGGGTATAAAGCACCTGTTCTGAAACGTACGGATAGAGATAACCCATTTAAAGCCAGCGATGATGAATGGGAAATGTATGCACTTGAAGTCCTTGCCGGTGTGTTAGATGGCGGTAACAGTGCGCGCTTGAGTAACAATCTGGTTCGTGGTCAGCAGATTGCGAATAGCGCCGGTGCCAGTTATGGCATGACAGCGAGGCATGAGACATTGTTTGTATTATCTGCGGTACCTAGTGATGGTGTAGCGATAGAAGTGCTGGAATTTGCGCTACGTGAAGAAGTAAATATGATTAAAACTCAATTGCCCGATGATAAAGAGCTGGACCGTGTAAAAGCGCAGGTCGTCGCTGCACAAGTTTATCAGCAAGACTCCACTTTTTATCAGGCGATGGAAATTGGTATGTTAGATACCATAGGATTGCCGTGGCAGATAAAAGATGAATATGTTGAAAAAATTCTTGCGGTGACTGCTGAGCAGATTCAGCAAGTCGCAATAAAATATCTTATTGATGAACGTTTAACGGTTGCGGTGTTAGATCCATTGCCTATCGAGAATAGTGTCAGTAAAAAATCCTCATCAGCTTCAGTGGGCGTTTCAACAGGTGCTTCAACAGGCGCTTCAACAGGCGCTTCAACAGGAGATAGCCGTGGTCATTAATAAAATAATAAAACTAATAGGGTCGATTGCATTATTGAATTTCAGTGTTGCTGTCTATGCAACACCGCAGATACAGACCTGGCAGACAGATAATGGTGCAAAAGTATTTTTTGTTCCTGCGCAGGAAATTCCGATGCTGGATGTACGTATAGTGTTCGATGCCGGTGGCGCTCGTGATGATGGTTTGAGTGGGCTCGCAGTATTGACTAATGGTTTATTATCAGAAGGTGCTGCAGGTAAAACAGCACAGCAGATAGCAGAAGACTTTGAGTCCGTCGGTGCGCAAATCGAATATGACGCACTACGTGATATGGCTGTCGTGGGTGTGCGTACTTTAACCGAATCGCGTTATATGACTTCAGCGATCGAGTCATTGGCGCAAGTATTAACGCAGCCTGACTTCCCTGTTGATGCTTACCAGCGTGAATTAAAACGCATGAAGCTGTCGGTTAAAGCACGTCAGCAATCTCCCGCTGCACTTGCCGGTGAAGCTTTTAATAAAGCAATTTATGGTGATCACCCTTATGCTTCGCCAACATCAGGGACAAAACAAAGCCTGGAAAATATGTCGCTTGATGCAGTACGTGCATTTTATAAAAAATATTATGTGGCCAATAATGCCACCATAGCCATCGTGGGTAATGTCGAGCGTAAGCAGGCTGAAGAAATTGCCAAAGCACTGGTGACTGCATTGCCGTCAGGTGAGAAAGCTTTACCATTGCCAGAAGTAAAACAACTGACAGAAGCCAAGACGATTACTATTGATTTCCCATCGTCACAAACCCATATATTTGTTGGCCAACCTGGCACGAAACGCGGTGATGAAGACTATTACAGTTTGTATGTAGCAAATCATCCATTCGGCGGCAGTGGTTTTACTTCACGGCTGGTAGATGTCATCCGTGAAGAGCGTGGTCTGGCCTATAGTGTGTATAGTTATTTCTCACCGTTACGTGAACTTGGTCCTTTTGCCATGGGCATGCAAACTAAAACCGAGCAGACACAACAGGCATTAACCTTGTTAAAAGAAGAGCTGCTTAAGTACGTGGAGCATGGGCCGGAAAAAGAAGAGCTGGCAGCAAGCTTGAGTAATATAACGGGTAGCTTTCCACTAAACATCGATAGTAACGGGAAATTGCTGGAATACATCGCAATGATAGGTTTCTACGACCTGCCGATAGATCACCTGGACCATTTTATTGAAAATGTAAGAGCGGTTGATGTGGACAAGATTAACGATGCGTTGAAGCGTCGTTTACATCCGGACAAGATGGTGACCGTTGTTGTAGGTAAACAAGGATAGATGCAAACCGGAAGTTGCAGAATCATCGGTGGTCGATGGCGTGGTCGGAAAATTAAATTTGATGATGCTGATGGTTTACGCCCCACAACCGATAGAATCCGCGAAACCGTGTTTAACTGGTTGCAGCCTTATATTCAGCAAAGCTATTGCCTGGATCTGTTTGCCGGTAGCGGTGTGTTGGGTTTTGAGGCATTTTCACGCGGTGCGAGTGAAGTCATGCTTATCGAGAAAAATATTAAAACGGTTAAAAGTATCAAGCATAATATCAGTGTGCTGGATGCTGAAGGAATGAGCATTCAGCAACAAGATGCATTACTTTGGCTGTCATCATCGGGCTTGGATGAACGCCTGAAGCATCATTATAATCTTGTTTTTCTGGACCCGCCGTTTCATACAGACTTATTGGCAAACAGCAGTGCATTGCTGGAAAGCAGTGGATGTTTGTCGGATGATGCCATAATCTATGTAGAGCACGCAGTTGATGCGGATGTCGAACTGCCCAAGCCCTGGTTTTGTCTGAAAGAAAAGCGTGCGGGGCAGGTGAGTTATAAATTATTTGAGCGACGAGGGTAAATATGTCAGTTATAGCGGTGTATCCGGGAACCTTTGATCCAATTACCAACGGGCATTCTGATCTAGTGGCGCGTGCTGCAGGCTTGTTCGATCGGGTGATTGTAGGGATTGCGGCAAACCCGAGTAAAACACCTTTATTTGATTTAGGGCAACGTGTAGCTATGGCAGAGCAGGTACTATCGCAGTTCGAAAACGTAGAAGTCTGTGGTTTTTCTGATCTGCTAGTCGATTATGTCAAAGCGAGAGACGCAAAAGTTATATTGCGTGGCCTTCGGGCCGTCTCTGACTTTGAGTACGAAATGCAACTGGCCAGTATGAACCGGCATTTGGATAACTCACTGGAAACCGTATTTATGACGCCCAGTGAAGAGACCAGTTTCATATCTGCATCTCTGGTTAAGGAGATTGCATTGCATGGTGGTGATGTTTCGCAGTTTGTCCACAAAGATATTGTGGATGCGTTGAACTCAGTAATTAATAAAATACCTGAGTAGGTTTTTCAATATAAGTTTAAGCCCGGCTTTAAGCGAAGGTTTTAAGTGATGGTTTTAAGCAATGCTTTTAAGTAAAGCGTAGAAGTAAGTTATGGCGTTAATTATTACAGATGAATGTATTAATTGTGATGTTTGTGAGCCTGAGTGTCCGAACGAAGCAATTACTCCCGGTGATGAGATCTACGAGATAGATCCAAATTTGTGTACAGAGTGTGTTGGGCATTATGAAACATCGCAATGTGTTGAAGTGTGTCCGGTCGATTGTATACCGTTAGATCCTGCTCACAAAGAAACAGAGGAAGAGCTGATGGAGAAATATAAAATACTTACTGCTAATCAGTAGTTGCCGTTGTAGACTGAAGTATTAGCCATACACGATCGATCGAAGTGGTCAGGCGCAATATTCAATCTGGTGACTATGAGTAAGACAATCTTAAACAGGGTGATCTTAAATAAGACAGCCCTAAATAAATTATTTCTATTCTTCATTCTTTTAAACTCTGCCCAGAGTTTTTCTCAAACAGCCGAAACACCCAAACATTTATCACAGACTGCTAATCAGCAGGCAGCTGTAGCGAGCGCGCATCCATTAGCAACACAAGCGGGTATCGATATAATAAATCAGGGTGGTAATGCTTTTGATGCTGCCATAGCTGTGACTGCAACACTTGCTGTAGTTGAGCCGTATTCTTCAGGTATTGGCGGTGGTGGTTTTTATTTATTACATCAGTCAAAAAGTGATCGTTATGTAATGATTGATGCGCGTGAAACAGCGCCATCAAGTGCAGATAAAGATTTGTATCTGGATGAAAAGGGTAATGTGATTGATGGCGCTTCAATCACCGGTGCAAAATCTGCCGGTATTCCCGGCATTCCAGCAGCGTTAGTTCATCTCGCTGAAAGGTATGGAAAGTTAACTTTAAAACAGACCTTAGCTTCTGCGATTAATCACGCATTTAACGGTTTCCCTGTGGATGAATACTATCAACGCATGGTTCGATTCAGGTTGAACGCTTTACAGAAAAATAAAGCAGCCAGTGATATCTTTTTGCAGACAGGGGATACGCCAGAACTTGGTTACCATATTGTGCAAAAAAATCTGGCTAAAACGCTGCAAAAAATTTCAACACAGGGTTTTTCCGGATTTTATAAGGGAGAGTTGGCATCGACGATGGTTGCCGATGTCCGTCAAAATGGTGGTATATGGTCTGTAAAAGATCTTGCTGATTATAAAATCATAGAACGTACCCCGGATGTTTCCAGTTATAGAGGCATGAAGTTAATTGCTGCGAGTTTGCCCTCATCGGGTGGTTTGGTGTTGTCAGAAATATTAGCGATATTGTCAGCGTTTGATATCGAAAAAATGGATGAGGCGCAACGCATCCACATCATCGTTGAGGCCATGCGTCGAGCCTATCGTGATCGTGCTGAATACATGGGGGATCCCGACTTCATCGAAGTGCCTAGTGAATTTTTAACTTCTGATGCACATATAAAATCATTGATTAGTAGTGTTGACCAGAATGCGTCGACACCAAGTGCATCGTTAAAAGCAGTCGCACAACCATCGGGACAGGGCAGTGATACGACGCATTTTTCAATCATCGATAAACAGGGCAATATAGTATCTGCAACACTGTCGATTAATTATCCGTTTGGCTCCTGTTTCGTTGCAAAAGGCAGCGGTGTATTGCTGAATGATGAAATGGATGATTTCGCGGCTAAACCGGGTGTGCCAAATGTATATGGGCTTGTAGGATCACGTGCAAATGCTATCGAGCCTGGTAAACGTATGTTGTCCAGCATGACGCCTAGTATCGTTGAAACCAGCGAGCGGATTGCGGTCATTGGTACCCCCGGCGGCAGCCGTATAATTACCATGGTTCTGCTCGGAATACTTGAATTTTATGCCGATAAAAGTGCGGATGAAATAGTTAATGCTGGTCGTTACCATCACCAGTACCTGCCGGATGTCATTTCTTATGAACCTGATGTGTTTGATGAGTCTCTGGTGAATGCGTTACAGGAATTAGGACATAAGACTAAAGCGCTGGAAAGGACTTACGGAAATATGCAGGTGATCGTACTGGACAAAAAAACGGGGCGGTTAGATGCGGCATCTGATGATCGCGGTCTAGGTAAGGCGAAAGTCTTACCTTGATTTATCTGAATAGCACTGCTAATAAATCTACTAATTAATCTGTTGGGACTACTCGAGACCGAAGCTGTCCCTTTCTTGACCAGATGTAAAAGATTCAGCATCTTTTGCTTTTTCGATAGTTCGTATCAGATGTGTTTTTTCCGTCTCTGACATTCCCCTATTGATGTAGCGGTCGGCAGCATGCATTATTTCTTCCAGGTATTTTATTCGATAGTTGTGGCTCAAAAGTGATTTTGCGATAAAGAACGGATCAATATTTTTGTCGCGCATCTGTGCAGCCATCTTCAATGCGGAATCAAGTTGTTCATCTGTTGGTTTTGACATAGCTCTGCTTAATTTATATTTATAGTTTAGATAATATTTTAGTTTAAATATTTCTCAAGTGTGTTCTTAAGTGTATTTAAATCTATGGGTTTAGTTATCTGTTCATTCATACCGACTTTTAAACATTCTGCTTTTTTCTCGGGAAAAGCATCGGCTGTTATGGCAATAATGGGGAGTAATTTATTACCTCTTTCGCGTATGGTTTTTGCCAGCTTATATCCATCAACTAGCGGCATATTGCAGTCTGTAAGCAATAAGTCATATTTAGTGTTAACCATTTTATTAAGTGCCTCCTGACCGTTTTTAACCATGTCAGCAGTGTAGCCAAGGGTGGTTAGCTGACTCAGTATTAATGTTTGGTTGGTTGGATTATCCTCTGCAACTAAGATCTTGTGTGAGGAAGCAGTGTTTTCATCCGGTGCTTGACTGGCGGCGGGTAGCTTACTTTCTTTCTCGATCGCAGTCATAATATTGAGGCTGCCTGTCAGCTCGACCCAGAATTCACTGCCTTCATTCAGCTTACTCGAGACACCGATTTCACCATTCATCATTTCGACTAATTGTTTGCTTATAGATAGGCCGATACCTGTGCCTTCGATAGTTGATGCTGCGTTTAAGCGATTAAATGGCTGGAATATTTCATTTAGCATCTCTGTTGAAATTCCGGTGCCTGTGTCGATAATGCAGATACGTACAATTCCATTTTCTTTTTGTAATACTTTTAAGCTGACCGATCCATTTTCAGTGTTATATTTAATGGCATTGCTCAGCAGGTTTAACATGACCTGTTTTAATCTTGTGTAGTCAGCAATTACGTAACCGCTGGTTTCTGTGTTGATATTAAGGGAGAGGTGTCTTTTTTCAGCAAGCGGGCTAATCATGGAGCTGCATTCATTAAAGCAATCGACTAAGGTGACCTTCTCCATAGATAGTTGCAGATGCCCTTTTTCTATACGCGCCAGATCTAAAATCTGATTAACTAATTCCAATAATAGATTGCCTGCATTACTAATTTCACTGATGTGAGATTGCTGTTTCTCTGTCAGTGCCTTTTCATAGGTAAGCAACTGGGTGAAGCCTAGGATGGCATTTAATGGTGTGCGTAATTCGTGTGACATACTTGAGAGAAAATCTGATTTAGCCTGATTGGCTTTTTCAGCTTCTTCTTTGGATTTTATTATGGCTGTTTCGTTTTGTTTTTTATCTGTTACATCGAGTGCCATGGCCGCCATACCGACAATCTCCTTTTTATCATCCGTCAATGTGGTGATGTACCATTCGCAAAAAATCACTTCGCCGGATTTAGTTTTATTCTCAATCACTTTGCCGCTGATGCTCTTATAATTTAGTAATAGTTCGCCGAGCTGTTCTGCTTCGTTTTCTCTTGGCAGTATCAGGCGCATTACATTGTCATTAAGAGCCTCTTTGTGGGTATATCCAAAGATTTTTTCAGCCGCATTGTTCCATTCAGTTATGGTTAGTTCAAGATCGAACTCGATAATAGCCAGAGGTGTGCTCTGTATATGCAAGGCCTGTTTCTGGTGTAATAACTCAATGGCACGTTCTCGGTTATAAGCCTCCAGACGCAGACGGATATTCTGCTGTGTGTTATCAAATATTTTTTTACCGGCAGTGAGCGAAAAGAAAACGAAGACAATTAGTACAAATGAAGTGGCATTAAAAAAGCTTTGATCTTCTATCAACAGACGAGAAATTAATAATATACAGGCAGGTAATAGAAACAGTGCCTGTGTCTCCCAGCGAAATGACAATGTGGATAGAGATCCTGCAATTACGCCGACCATACAAACAAGAATGAAACTTATATATTCGATTTCAGGTGAAAAACCTAACCAGGGTAGAAGGCCCCAGCAAGTGCCAGCGATACCTGTGCCGATAAAGAAACGTGTCCGACAGCTGCTGTTTAGTTGTTGTTGTATGTCTTGCTTGGAAAAAAGGTAGCTATCAATACTTCGTACGAACATTACCGAAAGCATGATAAAGAGCCAGATATTTAGATTGGTTTCAGAAACGACATGTCCGAGGACAACGTTGTAAATAATAAGTGTAATGACTACCGAGGCTGAGAAAGAGAACGGTGTACCGCCATACAGTAAACGAATTTCCTCCAGCCTTATTTGTTCTTCCAGCTGTTTAGTGGATAAATATTCGCTTGATGGTGAATCCATGGAGCTGCTCCATTCCTTAGTATTTTTGCTTTGATTATTTATAGCACAAGTTTATTCTTATAGGTTGACCTTACTTAATAATTAAAGAACTGGCTATCAATTTATATATAACCTAGTTAATGAATTATTAATATTTCTGCGCACTATGTTCGCCACTGCTCATATTTGAAAATAACTCTATCTTAACAAATTATGGCCATATTTTAAGCTGACTAACTTATTTGCTGTGTTTGACTGACTATTATTGTTACCGGTCGTCGAAAGAGGTGTGTTATTTTGTTATAACACTGAAATATCGAGCTTTATTCGGTATACAATTAAGCGTAGGCGAGTCTCTATAACGTGAGCTCAGTGTATGTATCAATGGCTTACCTTGTCGGCAGCCGTAACTAACCTTCTAGAGGGCAGGACTTTGAAAGTGGCCAGTTTGAATCTTAATTCGCAGCAATTTAAAACCCTAACGTATCGTTGCACTTTAGCTATGTTTTGTTTTGCGACTGGCATTGCAAGTGCATCGGTTTCTCTGGAGCGAACAATAAAAGAAGACGGTGAAGCCTTAGCTGCTGTTACTGCTTTGTTGGCTGGAAATGAAGGCCGTTTGTTGGTGCTGGAGAACGAAAAGGGTATCTTGGCTGAATACAAAGGAAAGGCTGCGATACGTTACAACCTGATAAAGAAAAAGGTTTTTGAGTCAGAGAGTGTTAATGGTCTGGCGCGTTTCGATGAAAATAGCTATCTGGTCTCAAACAAAGACGAAAGTGTCATCGCTGTAATCGATGGTGTAGGCAACTTGATTCAGAAATTTGGTGAAAGTGGGTCTCGTGAAGGACAGTTAGATGAACCGGTAGGAATTGACTGGTCACATAATAGCCGTCTGTATGTTGCAGATAAAGGCAATAATCGTATATCAGTATTCGGCCAGGACGGCGTATTCATCAAAGCATTTGGTCAAATCGGTCTAAAAGAAAAGCAACAACTTGAAAGCCCTGTACAAGTGTTTGTTGATTTGAAAGAACGTACTTATGTATTAGAAAAAAATAATAACGGACGGGTTTCTATTTTTGACCACAATGGACGTTTGCTGCAACAGTTACGCAATAAAGACTTTAACAAACTTGCTGGTGGTGAGACGGAGATAATAAATATAACAATTGATGATGCAGGTTTGCTCTATGCGGCAGACAAAGAGAATGGTCGTATTTTCCAGATTGACTGGCAGTCAAAAAAACTGATTTCCAGTTTTGGTAGTAAAGGTGAGCAACGAGGTCAGTTTGAACAAGTAAGTGGAATGGTTATCCTACCCGGTAATAAAATTGCTGTGGCTGATTCAGAGAATAAGAAAATTGAGATATACCGTTTAGACAATAGTGGCTATAAAAAACTGAAAAAATTCTATCTGCCTACCGTGGCGTATGAGCGCTCGATAAAGCTTAAATGTTCGATGGCCTATCGTTTGCTTGGTGGTAATGTTTTATGTCTAGACTCGGATTCCAATAAAGTTGCAACTTTTAAAAGCTCTGGTAAAAAAGTTATCGATTTCAAAGGTGAGTTTTCCAGTTTAGCCGCGGCGTCAATCGATGATCAGGATATCGTAATTCTCGACGGTGATAAAATAAAATATTACAAGCTTGATGGTGACTTGCGATTTGCAGTTGGTAGTTCTGGCGATGGAAACGGTAAGCTGGATTCGCCGGAAGGAATATATTTATCGAGTGATAAAGTATATGTGGCTGATACAGGTAACGAAAGAATTCAAATTTTTTCACGTGATGGTATCTATCTGGATAAAATAACAAATCCAAAAAAATCAGATAAAAAGCTATTTTTAAAGCCGACACGTATTGCACTGGATAATAGTAATAATATGTTTGTGCTTGATGAAGAAGCAAAACAGGTATTGGTCTTCGGGCCAAACAAAAATCTGCTGTATCGCATCGGTGGTAAAGAAGATGAACCAGGTGCATATACTGAGTTGTATGATATCACTGTCGATAATGATGAGAATCTTTATGTACTTGGCGCAATAG
The DNA here is from genome assembly GCA_030595325.1 of Gammaproteobacteria bacterium. Taxonomy (GTDB): domain Bacteria; phylum Pseudomonadota; class Gammaproteobacteria; order SZUA-229; family SZUA-229. The sequence goes on from JAUVDN010000020.1 coordinate 26,246, forward strand.
AAGGTAACAAAACAACTGTTCAAGTATTTAACGGCCCGGTAATGATTGTTTCGTTTGGCGCTCAGGTCGAAGGCCGTGTTGGTCTCGATGAACCGGTTGCAATATCAATCCCCCCTGCAAATAAGACCATCGTCAGCATTTTTGATGAAGGACTAAAAGTCGTAAAAAATTACAAGTTTAAACAGCTGCCATCAAAACCTGGTGGTTTGAGGATCCGCGGTACCATCAAAGAGACTGTACTAAGCTGGAATAAAGTTCCTGGCAGTTATACCAGTCGCTATAAAGTGTACGGTGCGCGTGAAAAAGAGGGTGAGTATAAGTATCTGACAGATGTTGCTGGTTTAACCGCAACAGTTGAAAATAAAGGTGCATTTAGTCCAAGTTTTTACCGCATCAGCGCTGTCAGCGGTTTCAGCGTTGAAGGTGAACCGTCAAATGTCCGTGAAGATATATTCCGTGCAGGTTATACCCGTTATAAAGAGGGTAAGTACAAGCAAGCGCAAGAGATTTTAAAAGCCTCTTACGATGAAGATAAATCGCATGGCGGTGTAATCAAATATTTAGGGCTTACAGCGCTAGAGCTAAAAGATATCACCGGTGCTTTGGTTTACTTTACTGAGCTAACTCAGATTAAAGGATTTGAAACTGAAGGTTATAATCTTCAGATTAAAGCATTGGTTGAAAATCGTGAATTTGTTTCAGCTAAGGCGGTTATTGATCGTCTGCTAGCTAGCGATACAGCCAGCATCGAAACCATGGTTTATTGTGGTGAGCTGAGCTTGAGTCTTGGTGATGCTATTGGTGCTATCGATTGTCTTGAGGATGCAATTAAGAAGGATGAAAATCATATAAAAGCACATTTCCTTATCGGCAAGGCATACATTAAATTAGGGTTGACCGAAAAAGGTTTAGGTGAGTTTACACTTGCTGAAAACATTGCCCCTAACGATGCAAATGTCTGGTATCAAAGCGGTTTGGCTTATCAGGACCTGGCCATTAATGAACAGGCTGTCAATGAACCAACTACCTATAAACAAACATCACAAAAAGAACCAGTGGCTGTAAAGGAGCAGGAAGTGGCCAAAGATAAAGCCGTTGAAGGCTCGGCTGACAAAGAGACTGTGCCACAAATGTTGACTCTGCATCAGCAAGCCATCGAACGTTTTAAAAAATCGCTTGCCATTGATGCGGATAACGATATCGTTCAACTGGCTATTGCTAAAAGTTACCTGGCAGAAAAAGATTACGATAACGTAAGAAACATCGCTATAAAACTTGCGGGTAACCGTGAGACTGAGACCGAAGGCCACTATCTGTTGGGTATCACTTCATATGCAACGGCAGATTATTCGCAGGCACTGTTGTCATTAAGTAAAGCTACGCGTGCAGATAAGAGTAATTCGACTGCCTGGTTGGCACTGGCTGATACTTATGTGCAGATGAAGCAACAGGAAAAAGTCAAAGCGACTCTGGAAAAGGCTGTAGAAGGTGACAATAAATCATTTGAAGCCGCATATCGATTAGGTATTCTTGAATACAACGCAGGTGAATATAAAAAAGCTGCAGTTAATCTGTTCGATGCCAGTGTTCTACAGCCAGATAACTTCGATGTAAAATTTAAATTAGCTACTGTTTTATTGAAGACTGGTGCGCATAACAAGGCGGCGGGTTTTGCTGCCAGTGCCTCCAAGCTAGGCTCTAAGTCTGCGTCAGATAATGTAGATGTTCTCGTCCTGCAGGCTGAAATATTTAATAAGCAGGGCAAGAACGGTAAAGCCATCGATTACTTAAAAAAGGCGATGCTCAAACAGGAGCGCTCAGCGGAACTGAATGCTCGCTTAGGTGCCATCTATGTGGAAAATGGTGTTTATGACGCAGCACAATCAACCTTGATGAAAGCTATCCTGTTGGATAAAACTGCCGCAGCGCCACATGTCTTATTGGCTAGCATGTACTCGTCACGTCGTGTTTATGATAAAGCGATTGCATCGTTGGATAAAGCGGTTGTGCTGGAACCGAGTAAAGAAAATAAGCTGGCACTGGATACGGCATATGCTGAGCAGAAACGCGCCATCGAATTCGAAAAGAATGCACCTAAAGTTATAATCAGTGATCTTAATCTCGAGCAAGTATTCTCTGCGGCTTACAAGCAATACATCAATAAACCTATTGGTAAAGTAACCATTAAGAATGGCAGCGATAAAGATTATGCTAATTTGAAACTACGCTTCAGCATTAAAGATTACATGGACTTCCCATTCACTCTGGATATTCCTTCATTAAAAGCAAATAGTTCAGAACAGTTAGAGTTACATGCTGTGTTTAATAATCGTATCCTTGAGATCGATGAAGATACCGGCGTGCAAGTAGAGGTGGCGGTTAATTTTGCCAGCAGTAATAAGGATGATGCTATTCGTATCACCAAACCGATGACTATTTACGGTAAAAATGCCATCGTCTGGAATAACTTGAATATGGTCGGTGCATTCGTTACGCCAAAAGATGATTTGTTGCGTGATTTTGTTAGACGCTCAATCAATGAAAACATACCGAAAGCAGATGCTGTTGACCGCAGTCTGCTAACAGCGATGACGATGTTTAATATCTTTGGTGCACACGGTATCAACTACGTGGTTGATCCAAACAGCCCATATTCAGAGTTAACCGAATCAACAGTTGATTATGTTCAGTTCTCACGTGAGACGCTTAAGTTAAAAAGCGGTGATTGTGATGATCTGTCTGTACTGATGAGCGCCAGTTTGGAAAATCTTGGCATCGAAACAGCAATTCTCGATGTACCTGGTCACTTATTAATGATGTTCAATACCGGACTGGCAGAAAATGAACGTCACCTCATTAGTCTTGATGATGACCTGTTAGCGATCCGTGACGATAAAGTATGGATTCCGGTAGAGGCAACAATGATTGGCCAGAGCTTTGCCGAAGCCTGGTCGGAAGGTGCGCGTAAATATCATAAATACTTAGCAGAAGACAAAATGAAAGTCGTGATTTTGAATAAAGCATGGAACGAATTCAAGCCGGTAACTTTAGCGCCAGCCGTGTACACCGTAGATCTGCCTGAAAAGCAACGTGTCGAACCAAGGGTGCAACGTGAAACTACATTGCTCCTCGAGAAGAGTCTTGATCGTCTGGTTAAACCTTATAGAGCATTAGTCAGCGCCGATGAAGATAATATTCGTGCACGTTTACAGGTAGCTATCATCTACGCTAAGTATGGTTTATACGATGTAGCTAATCGTGAATTTGATAATATATTAAGCTACGATGCAGATAACAGCTCTGTATATAATAATCGTGGCAATATCTATTTTACGCAAAAAGATTATGAGCGAGCTATTGAAGATTACAGTTATGCCGAGCGTCTTTCAGCTAATGATGCGGGTATTAAGATGAATATTTCGATGGCTAACTACCAGCTGGGTGATTTGCAATTGGCTAGCAGCAAATATGAAGAAGCCAGCATGATTGATGAATCAGTAAAAACGAAATATTCTGGTTATATAAAACTATTAAGCAAATAATTGTTTTTTTACTGTTATTTGTAGATTGTGTCTCATAATTGATTGGTATTGAGTAGCTCAGCTATTTAAAATGTGACTTAGTTCAAGACGCAAGTGAGTCTCTGGTATTACAATTGAGGTATTGGCGGTATTGGCATTATTTGAGGTTATAGAGATGAAATATTTAAGTGTAATTATATTGTTAATGTTTTCACTGGCCATGCCAGCATATGCTGTCGATTCAGAAGGTCAGGGTGACCAGTCAAATACTATTGTTGTTAAGACAGAGAGCAACAGTACTTTTAAGGGATTGCTGTATAAAGTGTGGGGGCGTTTAAGAGCGCTAAATCCGCAACTTAATACAAACAAAACACGTAACCGCTCAGTAGCAACCATGGGAATACGTGGCGCTGAAACAACAACTTCATTGATTGAACCCTACTGGAAAGGTGATCAGACAGATAACCCGGATTACATCAACGAATTAACCCGTTACACGGAAGCGCAGCAGTATGCTGAAGATGGTGATCTGAAAAAAGCGATTACTGCATTGAACACTTTTCTCGAAGAGTATGAAAACAGTGACCTGAAGCCAAATGCACAATTTGCTCTGGGTATCAGTCAAGGTGGTCTGGGTGACGTGGCCGCAAGTAAAGCAACACTGCAAATATTTATTGATGATAACCCCAAGCATCCGCTTGTAGGCGATGCGAAACAGGTCATAGCTGAACTGTAATAATCGTGTTACAAATAAAAGATCGGTATGACCGGTCTTTTTTGTTTACGAATGGTTTTTTGTAGTGTGTATTTGAAGCGTGTAAATGACAATTGAAATAATTTATCAAGACAAACATATTATTGCGGTGAATAAACCGCAGGCATTATTGTCAGTGCCTGGCCTTGGTCTAGACAAACAAGATTGCATGATATCCAGACTAGTAGGAATTATACCCGAGGCTAAAGTTGTGCATCGACTGGATTGTTACACCTCGGGTATTATGATATTTGCAATTGGCATAGAGATGCAGCG
>JAUVDN010000046.1 GCA_030595325.1 Gammaproteobacteria bacterium
TCACTTGTGATATCGCTGCCAATGATAAATCAGTGCAGGATAACATCACTACTTGTATAGCTGTTTTGCACGAAGAAACACGGCGACTAAATGGCGATGCAGTTCACATCACAAAAGAAGAAGATTGTCTTAAAGATAAAAATATTGATTGTGCAAAATCAAGCGCGGTAAGAATGACTGTGCAAGCTCATAGAATCGATTAAATTAATAAGAACGATTAATAAAATCAATGTTCACTAGTCAGTTCTCTCTGACGCCAGTAACTATAGATTACTGGCAATAAAACCATCGAAACCAGCGGCGCGGTAATCATGCCACCGATCATCGGCGCGGCGATTCTGCTCATCACTTCAGAACCTGTGCCAGTACCTATCAGGATTGGCAGTAAGCCGGCAATGATGACGGTAGCTGTCATCGCTTTGGGGCGCAGACGTTGCAGGGCGCCTTCCATGATGGCTGCGTCTAGAGCCTCACGAGTTTGTGGCTGTGCGCGCTTTACGGCACTGTCGAGATAAACCAGCATGACTACGCCGAATTCAGCAGCGACACCGGCAACGGCTATAAAGCCGACTGCGACAGCAACGGAAAGATTGTAGTCCAGTGCCCAGATTAGCCAGATACCTCCAACCAGAGCCAGTGGTAGTACTGACATCACCATTAGTGCTTCAGTCATGTTGCGGAAGTTAATGTAGAGCAGGATGAGTATTAAACCCAGCGTAAGCGGTACGATAACACTCAGGCGCTGTTCGACGCGTGCGAGGTATTCGTATTGTCCTGACCAGTTAAGTGAATAACCCGGGGGAATATCAATTTTCTCGGCCACAATTTCACGCGCTATTTGTAGCCATGTGCCAATATCGACATTACCGATATCTATATAGGTCCAACCATTCAAGCGCGCATTTTCACTTTTGATCATCGCGGGTCCATCATGAATGACAATCTCTGCAACGTCACCAATGGGCACACGTCCGCGTCGTGTGTCTACCGGAATTTGCGCGATGCGAGATAACGATTCACGAAAACGTGGTGCCATGCGCAAGCGCACCGGATAACGTTCTCGGCCTTCGATGGTATAGGCAACATCTTCACCGCCGATGGCGGTTTGGACAACTTCCTGTACCTGACCGACGCTAACACCATAGAGGGCGGCTGATTCAGGGTTCATTTCGATATCGATATAACGTGCAGAGTCGACACGTTCGGCAAACACAGATTTTGTACCGGGAAGCTTGCTGACGACCCGTTCTATTTGTTGCCCGATTTGTTCGATGACTTTTAAATCAGGGCCGGCCACTTTTATACCAACGGGAGTACGGATACCTGTGGCTAACATATCGATACGTGCGGAAATTGGCATCAACCAGGTATTAGTCAGTCCGGGCACATTCACTGCTTTGTCGAGTTCTTTACGAATACCAGATAAGGTCATACCTTCACGCCATTCTTCTTCGGGTTTTAAGCGAATAGTAGTTTCGATCATGGTTAATGGCGCAGGGTCAGTTGCTGTATTCGCTCGACCTATTTTACCAAACACTTGTTTTACTTCGGGTACCGTCATAATCATGCGATCGGTTTGTTGCAGCAGCTCGGCGGCTTTGCCTGCGGATAAACCGGGCATGGTACTTGGCATGTATAACAGATTGCCTTCATTTAATGCCGGCATAAACTCCACGCCGAGTTGGCGCCAGGGTAGTACCGCACTGAGGATGACAAATAATGCAATACCAAGAATTGTTTTGGGATGTTTCAGCGAATAATCGATTACGGGTTTGTACGCCGACATCAAACTTCTGTTCAAGCGGTTATCAGATTCGTTTTTAATCTTGCCGCGGATTAGATATGCAATCAGGGCGGGTACTAATGTTATGGAAATTCCTGCAGCAGCAGCCATGGCATAACTCTTGGTAAATGCCAACGGGGTAAATAAACGACCCTCCTGTGCTTCCAGAGCAAAGATGGGAATAAAGCTTACAGTAATAATAATCAGTGAAATAAATAGGGGGCGACCAACTTCGACAAGTGCATCGATAAGAATAGGTGAGTCGGCAGTAATTTCTTTGCCTTCCATGCGTTTATGAACGTTTTCAATCATCACGATGGTGGCGTCCACCATGGCTCCTATAGCGATAGCGATGCCACCGAGCGACATAATGTTTGCGGTAATGCCTTGTAAAGACATGACGACGAATGCGGCTAAAATTCCCAGAGGTAATGAGACCACTATGATGAGTGATGAACGCATGTGCAGTAGAAAGACTGCACAGACTAAAATCACCGCAATAAACTCTTCGAGTAACCTGAGTGTTAAGGTCTCAACGGCACGGTTAATTAATTTTGAGCGATTGTAAGTCTCTACAATCTCGACACCTTCGGGCAGGCCTTTGGATAGTTCAGCTAAACGTTGTTCGACGCGTTCGATGGTTGATAGGGCGTTTTCACCATAACGCATGACGATGATGCCACCGACAACTTCACCTTCGCCATCGAGTTCAGCTATACCGCGACGGGTGCGAGGTACTTCGACGACGTCGGCAATGTCACCGATGCGTGGTACCGCACTAAAATCCCAGCGTTCTAGAATGGGGATTTTTTGAATGTCTTCAACGCCACGCAGATAGCCTTTACCGCGTATTAAATATTCTGCCTCGGCAATCTCTATCATCGAGCCGCTGACTTCCTGCGCGGCATCTGAAATAGCATGGCGCAGGTGATGGTAACCAATGTCTTCGCGCTCCATTCGCATCGGATCGAGGCGAACCTCATATTGTTTTTCCATGCCGCCGATGGTGGCAACTTCAGCAACACCGGGAATGCTGGTGAGCTCGTAACGTAAGAACCAGTCCTGAATTGCGCGCAGGTCGGCGAGGTCGTGTTTGCCTGTGCGATCTACCAGTGCATATTGATAGATCCAGCCAACACCGCTGGCATCGGGGCCTAAGACGATTTTTGCATCTGAGGGCAGGCTTTCGCGAATTTCATTTAAGGCTTCCAATACACGAGAACGTGCCCAGTAAGGGTCTGTGCCATCTTCAAAAATGACGTAGATGTAGGCATCACCGGTAAATGAATATGCCCTAACTGTACGGGCTCCTGGTGCGGCTAGCATTGCGGTGGCGAGCGGGTAGGTAATCTGATCTTCTATCGTTTGTGGTGCCTGACCTTGATGAGTAGCACGGATGATGACCTGAACATCAGATAGATCAGGTATCGCATCGAGTGCCAGTTTACTGGTGACGTATGTCCCGCCGAGCGTCATCATGACAGCAAGTACCAGTACCATCGCACGGTTGTTTACAGACCATCTTATGAGTGCTTCAATCATTGCTTATTTATTATCTATGTTATTGCTTACTTTTTTATTCGCTAATGCGTGAAAAACCGGCACGTAGTGTCGCTTCAGAATCGATGAGAAATTGTGCACGCACAACCACGGCATCACCTTCTTTAAGTCCTGATTTAATTTCAGCCCATTGGTTACCGACAAAACCTGTTTCGACTTCAACGGGTTTAAAGGTACCATCACTGTTCAGACGAACCACGCGAGACTTTCCTTCGACTAGAATGATTGCCGAGGTAGGGATACGTAATGCTTCTGCTTTGGTTCCTGCATTAATGTATGCGCCAACAAAAAACCCTTTATCTATGGCACCTTCGGGAACTTCAAAGTCGACATGGATTGCACTATAAAATCCTGCTGCACCATGATCAATTTCGACTACTCGTCCCGGCCAATGTATACCAGGCATATGGGGGAGGTCGAGCTGCGCACGGCGACCGCGTTTGACATCACGAGCAGCACGCGCGTAACTTCGCAGTCGAACGCGCGCAATGTTTTTAGTACTGATACGCGCGATAGACTCATCTATTTCGATAGCTGTTCCCACTTCAGTGATTGATTTCAGGATGCCTGAATGCGGTGCTTCGACGATAAATTCTGGTGTTAATTCCATGTTATTAACACGGTCGGTGCCATCGAATACCGCCTGGCGTGGGTTCATTAAAGCTAGCTCTTTTCTGAGTTCGTTCATCTTTTTGTAATCACGATTTTTTTGTGCGAACAGATAAGCGTCTTGGACTTTTGTGAAAGCAGGAGAGTCGATCGACATAATAAATTCATCTTCTGCAACCCAGTCACCTACCTTGGCAAAGACTTCTTTTACTTTGCCTTGAATTTTTATCTGAATATCTGTGGCAGTTGCAGAAGTAACTCTTTCGACGTTACCACTGGCAAATACCTGCTCTGAGATGCGTCCAATTTCAGCATGGGTAATTCGTACGCCAAGGCTATTGCTCATAACGGGTGAGATAGTTATACCTGAGTCGTTTGAACTGTCAGTAGTGAAATCTTTTGCTTCGAGAGACATGCCACATATCGGGCAGTCACCAGGTTCGTTTGAAACTACACTGGGGTGCATAGGGCAGATATAACCGGGTACTGAATGTTTAACAGCGTGTTCAATTGCCGTTTCATTAGTTTGTTTGTCGACAGCTGTTGGTGAAACGAAATCGTTCACCAGTAGACCGCTTAGTAAGCCGCCGAGAAAAATAAAAATGAAAAGAATTTTATTATTCATAAGTAAGTGTGCTGGTAATCGTTATGCGGAAATGAGATTGAAGTTTAAATTAACCCGTCGTTTCGATTTGATCGGGTTGCTGCTGGCATGAAAAATATCATCTTTAAACAACAGGCCAGTATTTGCCTTTGGCGTAATACGTTCCCTGATGGTTAACTTGCTGGGACAGCCTTGTGCGGCTGTTTCGTTAAAGATAAAGGTGTCACCATCTGAATCTTCGACATAATATAAAAATATCCAGTTGGTGCTTTTATTTTCAAAGTAGGCTGGATCGATATGCGGCATGTTGAAGTTGTCTTCAGTGCTACCGTTGAGTTGTGTCTGTAAATTAGCTTTTGCGCGATAGACATCCATCGAACGTTGCAATTTACTGTAATTAGATTTTTCTGCCATGAAGTGCAGAAGTGGTTTTACTTTTTCCCAATGTGGGGAAGTATAGTGATCCTTGACGTGTAATGGGTGCGAAAACCCACAGCTGGAGACAATTTCCGGATTACCGGTAAATGGATTTTTTGTCGCCGGGTCTAAGGATATTTCAGGATTATAATACCAGGGCAAATCAGGGTGGGTGATCACATCTCGGATCTCCTGCCAGTATGCTTTGGGTAAAACATTTTCGATAATAGTAAAGTTCTTCACAATATAAACCTGTTGCTAAAAGGTGCGGTTACAACTATGTCATTACAACTATGCCGTTACAAATACGTTATTACAAATACGTAACAATAAATACGTCGTTACAAATCAAGTGTTTGTAATCTTTGTTAGTAGTAAATGTTAGTAGTAAATGTTTGTAGTATGAGTCTAGTGAATAGTGTCTCAAATAATAAAATATAGGGTTAAAAAGAAGGCGACCGGGGCCGCCTTCTTTTTAACTACAAGAAACCGAGGTTTCTTAGTGGACTACCACTTATTTCATGTCTTCTACACGAACACGTATTGAAGCACCGTGTGGATCAGAACGTTCTGTACCTGTGTAAGCGTGACCGCCTTTAGCGTTAACGTCTGTTAGGTCAACAGTGTTAGTTGTACGAAGTACAGTAACCAGTTTACCTGACTTACCACCGTTCTCCATCTTGATGATACCAACACCTGGGCATGAACCCTGAGCGTTATGACCAACAGATACTGGGCTTGGACCGCGTGTTGCAACAACCATGTACTCACCGTCTGGTGTTGTACCCATTAGGTCTGGAGTTACATCATTTGTTGGTAGGCCGGTATCGTCAGACACAGAGTATGCTTCACATGGGCCAGTACCTTTACCTTGTCCATTAGCAGATGTCAGATCGTAAGTACCGATGTGCTCCATAGAAGCAGTTTTGAAAACTTCTACGTTGTTTTGCAGACGGTCAGACTGGTGAATGTAAGCGCCATCAATTGTGATGCTCATACCATGCGCATCGCGACGTGTAGTTACACCTGGAAGTTGTCCATCATCAATACTAGCTTCACCTGTTGTATTACCAATAGTTGCTGTGTTGTTAGCATCTTTAAAGATAACAGTTGGAGCTGGCATGTTAACGCCTTGTGTGCCGTCCATAGGAGCTGCATCATCAAAACCGTACATTGTGAAAGTCGATTGTGTCGCACCTGAACCGGCTGCAGACGCACCTGCATTCAACCAAACCATACCTTGACGATCTTGAACACCACCACAACCTGCACCGTTTACAGTAGTACGGTCGTATTCAGCAATGATATTCATCGGTGTGCTTGCACCATCAGCAATCAACAGACCACCGCCACCGAATGTAACATAAACTTTACCGCTGTTAGAAACGATAGGACAAACGATAACGTTTACTGGGCGTCCTTCAGCACTACCCTGACGAGCCGCGCCAGTAGGTGTAGAACCGCCTAATGCTGCTACTGCGTCATATGAACCAGTTACGCCACTAGGAACCATGCCGTTACCATTGAATGCACTTGCAGAGTCATCGATAGATGATAGAGCTGCGCCAACGTTCAGTGAAGCACCGATGTTGTAGTTTGCGCCAGTGATGTTGCCATCAGCGTCACGATCGATGTCGATTCGCTCAAGGATACGACCATGCAGGTTAGCTAATAATAAAGCTGAACCATCAGCGTTCCAGAATGACATGTGTAATGAACGACCACTACCTGATAAACCACCGTTAGTTTGTGTTACACGGAAAAGAGCGACAGCTTCTTTAGTAACACCGTCGATGATACCAACAAAACCACCACCAGGAGTGAATGAGTTGATGTTCATGTATTTCTGTTGAGGATCAGGAAGCATGCCGTGTAAGCGACCAAAGTTAGGTAAGTCACCTAGTGTGTCACCTGTTGGGCCTGCATTATCAGTTTCAACCAAAGAACCTGGGAATACGTCGTGCATATCAAGTTTTTCAGGAACCGCATCACCTTTACCTTTGACTTGAGCTTTCATGTCTTCACTCTGCCAAATCCATAGGTATGAACCATCTGTACCGCGTCCGCCGCCAACAACAGCAGTAGAGTTAGATTGGTCAGCCGCCCATATTTCGTATGGTGTATCGTTTGGCTTGTCAGCCTGAGCTATTGATGATGCAAGCGCTAAGCCAGCAGCAAGAGCTGTTAGTTTAATATTCAATTTCATAGTTTTTCCTCATTTAATAGGTTTAATGCCTGTTTATATGTAATTTTGATTTCCAGTATCCAAATGTCCAGTTTTCAAAATCTAAGCTGGTTGGGCAAAAATTTTGAGTACAAGCTGATTAAGACAAAAGCAATAACTATGCCATGTTGTGAAGTTCTTTTAAATCAATAGGTTACCTGTATCCTTGTAAAATTTTAAAAAGTGTGTGTGATATGACACATAGATGTAATTTAAGTCGACACAAAGTGATGAAGTAGGGTAGGGATATATGAAAAACTATTATGTGAATAGGGTGTATTTATATATTTTTCAAATAGTTATAGGTTATTGTCTTATATAAGTATATAGTATTTTGCTTATTTTCTGTATATTGATAAATACTTGTTAAAATTAGCATCTATGGAACGATTCTTACAATTGGTCTAGTTATAACAATGGCTTATGGTAAGAGTATGAAATACCGATAAATATTTTTGTGACCTGACATGTCGTCATGTCAGATGTGTCAGTATAAACATTATTTTAAATAGGGGGTTAAAGATTATCTGGTCGTAAGTGTTTGATCTACCCGCTCATGTCTAACAGTTAAACTATATCTATGGTGTAAGCATGCCAGCAGGTAATTTCAAGGTTGTCCTATACCAACCAGCATAGTTAATATGAAAACAAAAATGATGACTTTTGATATGAGTAGTTTGTTTGCTGTTCACGGCCCTACGGATCAAAAATTAGGTGGACTGGCGACAGGCGTATTTCATTCTGGTACCGGTGAATATACTATTTCCTAGACTGCAACTCTAACGCAGATACCGGCTGCTGGAATGGATGCAACTTTTATTTTTTTAGGAACGGCTCAGCTTGAGCCAGTTGTACTTGATTAATAATTACTCATGTTAAAAGCTAAAAGTGCAGGGTAAACTTTTTACTCTGTGCTTTTTAGCTTTAATTCGGTTCTTTTAGTGCTACTCTGTCGCTGAATCCTCCAAATTAAGTCATACGGATGTGTCATCTTGATTAAAAAATCTATTCATGAATCTGGACAATTGGTCATCGCTTGTTTCAGCGGCGTAGTCGTTATGCCTGAAATCGAAGAATATTTTTACTGGTTAGTTGAAAATCATGGCGTTAAAATTAACGCTGATTTCTCTCAGCTGATTTACACTTCTGAATTGATAAAAGTCGATATCCAGGTAAACGATGTACACCGCATCTCACACCTGCGTGCCACTGTTGGCCGTAACAGCAGTGGTTCCAATTTAGCATTGGTCGTGCCAGATATTAAATACTACTGGATTGCAAAGCTCTATCAGACATTGTCAAAAAGCTCTCATATCGATACACGTTTGTTTAGAGAGCTCGACGATGCTTTTGACTGGCTAAAATACGACAATCCTGACAAATGAACAATTACTAACTATTTCGACGATTTGAGTTACAGTTTGCTATTTACATGAGAATAGCCGGGCTTTTATTGTGTTATTCTTTTCTTTTTTTTAAGTCAAAGAACCCTTATCCAAATGAAAGATTTAGATTTTCAATCGCAAACAATACACCTTAAAGATTACCAAAAACCTGATTTTTTAATTGAGCATGCCGACCTCACTTTTCAACTTGAGGAGGCGCAGGTTCAGGTTCTTTCTGAATTAAAAGTTATCAGGCAGAATCCCGAACAGTCTTCATTAGTACTGATGGGAGAAGATCTGAAGCTGGGTGAAATAAAAATAAATAATGTGGCTATCGATAGTGACGCTTATGAGACTTCAGCGACGGAACTAACCATAGCTGATGTACCAGATGAGTTCACCTTGAGTATTGAAACTTTCATCAAGCCGCAGGAAAATTTTTCACTGGAAGGTCTATATAAATCCAGTGGTAATTATTGCACGCAGTGCGAAGCAGAAGGTTTTAGAAAAATCACCTATTTTCTTGATCGTCCGGATGTAATGGTTTTATTTACCACCACGATTATCGCTGATAAAACAAAATATCCCGTGTTGTTGTCAAACGGTAATCCCGTTGATGCTGGTGATTATGAAGACGGGCGCCACTGGGCAAAGTGGCAGGATCCATTCAAAAAACCCTGTTATTTATTTGCATTGGTGGCAGGCGATTTAGCTTTTATCGAAGATCACTTCACCACGATGAATGGTCGTGATGTCTTATGTCGAATTTATGTGCAGTATCATAATATCGATCAATGTGATCACGCGATGGTTTCACTTAAAAAATCCATGACCTGGGACGAAGAAGTTTTTGGTCGCGAATATGATCTGGATGTGTACAACATTGTTGCGGTTGACGACTTCAATATGGGCGCGATGGAAAATAAAGGGCTCAATGTTTTTAATTCGAAATATGTCTTGGCTAAACAGGACACGGCAACAGATACTGACTTTATAAATATAGAAGCGGTAATCGGCCACGAATACTTCCATAACTGGAGCGGTAATCGCGTTACCTGTCGTGACTGGTTTCAGTTAACGTTAAAAGAAGGTCTAACTGTTTTTAGAGATCAACAGTTTACCGCTGACATGAATTCTGCGGCACCGAAAAGAATAGATGACGTTAATATATTAAGGACTGCACAATTTGCTGAAGATTCCGGTCCGATGGCGCATCCAATTCAGCCAGACTCTTACCAGGAAATAAATAATTTTTATACGGTAACGGTGTATAACAAAGGTGCGGAAATAATTCGTATGATTTATACCTTGCTAGGTAAAGATAAGTTTCGCCAGGGAATGGATTTGTATTTTGAGAGTTATGATGGCCAGGCAGTAACGACGGAAGAATTTGTTGGTGCCATGGAAGAGGCCAGTGAGGTTGACCTCAAACAGTTCAGGCGCTGGTACAAACAGGCCGGTACACCAGAACTGACTGTGTCAGAAAGCTATGATGAGAAAAGTCAGTCTTATACATTAGCGTTATCGCAGCAGACACCGCAAACTCCGGGGCAAGAGGAAAAATTACCATTCCATATTCCTGTGAAGATAAGTTTAATGCGTCAGGATGCAAATTTTATACCGCTGCAGAACAAAATGGGTAAAACGGCAGATGACAGTGATGATGGAAAGGCAACAAATACAGCGGTACTAAACTTTACTGACAGCAGTCAGAGCTTTGAGTTTAAAGATATCGATGAAAAGCCAGTGTTATCTATTCTGCAGGGCTATTCTTCGCCGGTAAAATTACACTTTGAACGTGATGATGAAGAGTTGGCTTTTTGCATGGCACATGAAGCAGATGATTTTAATCGTTGGGAAGCAGGGCAACAGTTATCCAGTCGACTTATCTTGTCGATGGTTGATTCAATTAATAAAGGTGCTGGTTTAGCACTGCCCGATTATTATATTGATGCCTGCAGGAAAACATTGGTTGACGATAAGCTGGATAAAGCATTGATAGCGCGTGCTCTAACGTTGCCATCACTGATGTATATTGGCCAGATGCTGCCTGTTATCGATGTGGATGCCATCCATCAGGCAAGGGAGTTCATCTATTCGCAGCTTACCGTTTCGTTACAGGGTGAGTTATCAGATATCTATAATGTTAATGCGCAGAGTGAGTTTGATTTATCACCGGAATCGATGGGCAAGCGTTTTTTACGTAATCAGTCGTTAGCTTATCTGATGTATCTGAAAAATGATGGAGAGCAGCTGGCGCTAACACAGTATGAAAATGCGGATAACATGACCGATCAAATGGCAGCGTTCAAGTCACTACTGCATCATGACACGGCGAGTTCAGCTAAAGTGACGGATGAGTTTTACCAGCAATGGAGCAAGGATAACCTGGTGATGGATAAATGGTTTACCGTGCAAGCCACTATCCCGCACTCCTCATCAATCAGCAGAGTTAAAAAATTGTTTGAACATGCCGATTTCGATATAAAAAATCCGAATCGTGTTCGTTCACTGCTTGGGGCCTTTTGTTCGGCTAATCCAATTTGTTTTCATGATACCGGTGGTTTCGGTTATGAGCTGCTAGGGGAGTATATTGAAACGCTGGATACGATGAATCCGCAGATTGCCTCTCGACTTTGTGTGCCGCTTACACGTTGGAAGCGATATAATGAGAGTCGTCAGCAGTTAATGAAAGCTCAGCTTCAACGATTAGTTTCGTTGCCTGGTTTGTCTAGAGATGTGGCTGAGCTGGTCGAAAAAAGCTTGAAATAAATGATGCTATCTTGCGCTTATTGCCCGCACACAATGACATCTTAAAAAGTTGAATCGTATAATATGGCTATGTCCTTATTTTTTACGATTATAACCATATTTATTTTATGCTATACGTAATTAACTGATTGATTTTATGGCTAAAATGCAAATTTCATAAAGAAATTTAGTGTCACGAATTTTTACAGCTAATGCGGTGACGTTAAGTTTATAAAATTGAAATAATCAACAAATTCATGACCTTATATTGTTGGCACATTTTTCGCATATTTTACTGACAGATGCTTCTAATTTTAAATTAAAGTTGAAGTTTTTAAGTGGGATGTGATTTTTTCTTTAATTTTATGCTTTTTGGCACTAAATTTTCTTAGAAATAAATAGATCTTTAGTGCGAATTCCGTGTGATTGTAGAGTGTTCGAACTACAATTAGATGATATACATGATTAAGGCCGATCGATTTGTAGAAATGGAATATTTCTCAACGTGTGCACAAGTTTAGTAAAGCAGGAGCTGTAGTTTATGTCGAATGTTGTTTCGTTATTTAGTGATACCCAGAAATACGAAGAAAGACCCATCGTAGTTTTAGCTGATGACGACCCGTCGATTCGTCTGATGGTACGCCACGTACTGGAATCAGAAGATTTTGATATCATCGAAGCGTCCGATGGTCTGGAGGCGATAAAAGCCGTTGAAAAGTATCACCCCGCGTTAATCCTGCTTGATGCAGTTATGCCTGGTATCGACGGTTTTACTACCTGTCAGCAGATTAAAGAAAAAGGTCATACCGATATTCCGGTGATGATGATTACCGGTCTGGATGATGATGCTTCCGTTGAACGGGCATATGAAGTTGGTGCAATCGACTTTATTACTAAACCTATCAAATGGGCAGTGCTAAAACACCGTGTTAAATCGGTGGTTGCAAAAGTTATTGCTGAGCGTAAAGTTCAATTATTAGCTTATCGTGATACCCTGACAAATCTACCTAATCGCTTATTGTTCGCTGACCGTCTCGAGCAGGCTGTTATACGTTCAGAGCGCAGTAAAACCTCAATGGCATTGATGCTGGTCGATATTGATGATTTCAAACTGGTCAATGACTCGTTTGGTCATGATGCCGGTGACAAATTAATTCAGGCCGTTGGTGATTTGATATCTAAATCGTTACGTCGTGCAGATACCATTGCCAGACTTGGTGGAGATGAGTTTGCAATTATCATCGAAGGCATTGACGGACCGGATGATGCTATTTCTATCGCAGATAATCTAACAACCATCCTTGAACATAATGTTCGTCTTGATGATCAGGAAACGTACACGAGTGCTTCTATCGGTATAGCGGTTTTCCCTGGTGATGGTAAAGATGCACGTACCCTGCTGAAAAATGCAGATACTGCAATGTTCAGAGCAAAAGAGAATGGCCGACACTGCTTCCAGTTTTATAAGCCGGAAATGAGTGTTAGTGCGATGGAGCGACTGGATCTGGAAAATAGTTTAAAAGCCGCTTTTGAAAATGATGAATTTTTGATTCACTATCAGCCAGTGATTGATATTCATAAGAATGAAGTGATGGGTGTGGAAGCTTTGTTGCGTTGGGAGCATCCTGATAAAGGCATGATTCAGCCATCAGATTTTATCAACATCGTTGAAGACTGCGGTTTAATTGTTCCCATTGGCGAATGGTTAATCACTAGTGCCTGTAAGCAGATAAAAGTGTGGAAGGAGGCGGGTCTTGAAAATCAGAATATTTCATTAAATTTAGCACCTCGCCAATTTAAAGAGCAGGATCTTGTTGCTTTGTTTACTCAAGCAATGGCTGAAAATGATATTGATGGTTCAAACCTTTCCATTGAAGTTACTGAGCGCACATTGATTGATAATGTTGGTGAAGTAGAAGCTACGCTGAAAAAGTTACGTGCTATGGGTATGAAAATCCTATTAGACGACTTTGGTACCGGCTATGCATCACTGGCTTATCTGAAAGAGTTCCCGGTTGATATTGTTAAGATTGATCGAGCATTTATTACTGGTATTCCTGACAATATTGAAGATTCGTGTATCGTCGATGCAATTGCAGGTTTAACTCGTGGCTTAAAGCTGTCACTACTTGCTGAAGGTGTCGAAAATGAGCGTCAACTCGATGTTCTAAAAGGTCTTGGCTGCCAATATGCGCAAGGTTACTACTGGAGTAAAGCGCTGCCGGGCGATGAGTATGAACAGTTCTATATGAACCAGATATATAATATTGGTTAATACCGAGTTAAAGTTATCATCTAAAGCCACTTAATACTTTTAAGTGGCTTTTTTTATGCCCATGAATGGGCGGACAGATATTTGCTCCTCTGTAACTGCTCCTGCATTACTCTAATAAGCTACATCCATGTAGCGATGCAATATCTGCACTTCCGCCATCCGTGGCGGTCGTATAGCGCAAAGAGCCAAGGATAGCGGTAGTGTGCATTGTTTGATAGAAGTGGGGCGATACCCTCACCCCAACCCTCGGCTTTAGCTTCCTGCGTTGCCCTACCTGTTACTTCCCTGTAACCGTCTCCCAGAGGGAGAGGGGGAATATTGAACGCTCATGTCTTCTTTGACTCAACAGCAGATGTTGAATTTATATTTTCTGCTTCCCATTTACGTGTATTTACAGATAAAATAATCGTTCACTTTTTTAAGTATAAATTTATGAATATATTAATAACAGGCGCAAACCGTGGTATTGGTTTGGAGATGGTTAAATATGCCAATGAGCAGGGTTGGCGTGTATTTGCCTGTTGTCGTAATCCGCACAATGCCGATAATCTGTTTAATATCGCCAAGTTATCTAATGGACAAATCAGTGTGCATATTGCTGACATGCAGGAACTGAGTACCCTGCAGGCCTTATCTTATGAGCTGCGCAATGATGCTGTCGATGTACTAATAAATAATGCAGGCATCTATGGATCCGATAAAAATACCTTTGGTGCAGTAGATGTTGATAGCTGGTTACAGACCTTTCAAGTAAACAGCATTGCACCGCTGAAAATGGTTGAGGCGTTTACTGAACAGTTACAAATGGGAAAACGCAAATTGGTTGCATGCATGAGCAGTAAGATGGGCAGCATGGCCGATAATGGTTACGGCAATAGTTATATATACCGGTCCAGCAAAGCGGCTCTAAATGCGGTGGTAAAAAGTTTATCGATTGATTTAAAAGATAGAGGCATAATTTCTGTAGCGTTACATCCTGGCTGGGTTAAAACTGAGATGGGTGGGCCAAATGCAGAAATAAGCACGCGCGAATGTGTGGAACAGATATTTAAAAATTTATCATCATTAACACTAGAGGATAGTGGTCGTTTCATCGATATTGATGGCACTGATATTCCCTGGTAGTCATAGAGTAAAAAAATTGTTTATAAAGTTAATGGTTTAAAGAACAGATGTTATTACCCGATATAGAAAAATTGAAATCACTGGTTAAAGCCGCGGCCGATGACGTATTGTTAAAAGATTTCGGACATTCTGAGTTTGAATATAAATCAGATGGCAGCGTTGTTACACCAGCTGATCTTGCGATGCAGGATCGTCTGGAAAAAGAATTAAAGCAACAGTGGCCAGAGTATGACATTCTCGGTGAAGAGATGTCAGAAGAGCAGCAGTTGGCGGTAATCAATGCAAGAGGCGCTTACTGGTGTATCGACCCGTTAGATGGAACCAGTAATTATGCCGCAGGCTTGCCGTTTTTTGCCGTATCTATAGGTTTGATTATCGATGAGCAGCAGCAGTTAGGTCTCATCTATGACCCGGTGCGTGATGAAATGTTTACGGCTATCAAAGGGCAGGGCGCATATTTAAATGACTGTCTTATCAATCATAACGAAATGAAGTTTACTGAAGATAAACCTGTCGTGGCAGAAATTGATCTGAAGCGATTACCTGAGGCGCTAGCGGTAAAATTAGTTACAGAAAGTATTTTTGCATCACAAAGAAATATTGGCTCATCAGCTATCGACTGGTGCTGGATGGCTGCGGGCAGATTTGATGTCTACCTGCATGGCGGTCAAAAACTATGGGACTACGCAGCAGGAAGTTTGATCTTTAGCGAAGCTGGCGGACTTTCCGTTTCGTTAGATAATGAGAACGTGTTTCGTGGACAGCTTGAAGTGCGCTCAGTACTTGCTTGTTATGACAAAAACTTGTTTGATTACTGGTACGATTGGATAGGAATAAAATAGTTAATAGTTAATAGTTAATACTAAAGCTGTTGTATTGAATATCGCGGGATACCATAAAGACATTCTTGAAAATCCGCTCTTACGTTATATGATGTTCTTGTCGCAGCGGATTGCTATGCATATACATGCCATTCCGCAATGTTGTGTAAATGAGTGCGATTAACGATGTTATCTGCTGGCAACGGTAGACTGTCGGATTAAATCTCTAATCTTCTTTTCCAGTTCATCTTCATCATTTCCGCGGAATCCCAAGTTGGCATGTACTACTTTTCCATGTTTATTGATGAGGTAAGAACTCGGCATTGCTTTTACTTTGTAAGCTTCAGCAGTGTTACCACGTGGATCAAAGGCGACATCAAAATTTGCTGGAATTTTCTGTAAAAACTTATCAGCTTTCTGACGAGATTCATCAAGGTTAATAGCAATAACTTTAAAGCCATCTTTACCATACAAAGATTGCATCTTGTTCATCCAGGTAAATGATTTACGACAAGGCTGGCACCATGATGCCCAGAAATCAACGTAAACAATCTGGCCACGATAGTCGCTTAATTTAACCTGTTTCTGCTGACCATCCAGTTTGAAATCGGGTGCTTGTACTGCAAATGCGTTACCGCTGCCTAAAAGGCCGTATACGGCAAAAACAGCTAGTGAAATACGAATAATGGAAGCGAGCATAATTAACTCCGGGAGTTTTAAAGTAGTGCAAAAAACAACAAGCTGCATAACACTTTGATATAAAAAGTATTACTTTTAAGACAGTTAGGTATTTACAGTTTGGGAGCAATTTGGGATTTGTATCAATAATTGTCAAAAATACTGGCTGGGCATCTACTTCGTCAGATTTTCAACAACTGTCAGTAATATAGCACTTTTAGGCTAAAAAATGTTGTAAAAGCACAGTACATTGTCGGTTTACTTAACCATGTTTAATGAATTCAGGTGTTTATGGTGCTGCTCGAGTCGTTAACTAGCAAGCATGAAAATTTAATATTTACTGGTAGTAACTAAAAACAGCTATATGTTAATCCTGAGACTGGTTGATATTTGTCCAATATGTTTTTTATATGCAGCTTTTATTTACATGTAGATATGGTGAAATAGCGTGTTTCAGCTAAAATATTCTTTAGTGACTATCCTGCAACTTGCTCGGTAGCACTATAGAACTCAGCTTCAACGATAAGATTCAGATATATAACCTTAATAACGCAAATTATTGCGTAACTTTAGAGACGATGGCACCTTTATTAATTGATAGTAAGGACTTGGTGAAATTTGGTCTGATTGCAGTGATAGTAACGATTACTGTATTCACGGGTGGTTTTTTAATTGGTTATCATCAGGCAACAAATTTTTATTTCGCAGGTAGCGAAGTTCAGGCTTTGCCCTTACCTGGAAAAATAGCAAATGATGAAGCAGCAGAGTTGCAGTTGCCTACAGTTATTGAGGCCGGCGCTGAAATAGATGTAGACCAGCCGGGTAAAGCAGATCAACTGCATCCCCCCGTTTTAGCGAATAAAACAAAATCAAGCAATGCGGTACAGATTAAAAGCCAGAGTGGTTCTTCTGTAAAGAAAAGTGAAGTTAAGATTCCTGTTGCCGAAGCAACTAAGAAAAAAATGAGAGGTAAGACAGCAGCAACTGTTACAGCGGATAATAAAACTCAGAATGTTGTGCAACTTAGCAAGCAGGATATAGATTCAGCAATAGTCGTTGTGAATAAAAAAGTTGTTGACAAAACGTTTAAAGCAGCAGTATTTACAGCAGAAGAGCTACAGAAAATTAAGTATTCAATTCAGGTTGGTATGTATGGTCGTTTGATCAATGCAGAAAATATGATGCAGATGTTACAGGCGCAACAATTAGATGCATATATCACAGACTACACTAACAAAAAAAATGAAATACGATACAACGTGCGATTTGGTTATTTTTCAGATAAAAAATCTGCCCTCAATAAATTAAATACATTTAAAAACATACAGAAGGGTGATGGATATTTGGTGAAATTTACTTCAGAAAATATCGTGAATCTTGCTAATGTTGAAGAGTTAAATATGGTCGATGATATTGAAAAGAAAAAAGAAGTTAAGTCGCCATCGGTTAATTCATCAGATGTGTCATCAGACAAAGTTTCATAATTGATGCTATCTCATCAGATATCGCTAGTAACTAACTAGTTACTACACTTACAAATAGCAACCTCTTGTTTGTTTTCTTTTTCCATGTCAACAACTTTAAAAAATAGAGAGATAAGTGTTTTAAGTTTTGATCTTGATGACACATTGTGGCCGTGTCTGCCGACAATTCTCCGAGCGGAAAAATTATTGCATCAATGGTTAGTTGAGCATGTTTCTGTAATAACGAATTGTTATGACATAAATCAGTTGCGTGAAAAGCGACATAAGCTGTTTAACGATCAATTGCAGCTGAAATATGACTTATCAAAATTGCGACTCAAATCATTTGAAATGCTGGCTCAGGAATTTGATTTGAGTGATGACTGGATAATGCCAGCATTTGATGTGTTTTATGAAGCACGCCAGCAGGTGTCATTATTTGAAGATGTTAAGCCGGTGCTTGATGAGTTAACTAAAGACTATCAGTTGGCCAGCCTGACTAACGGAAATGCGGATACGGTAAAGACTGGCATTGATCACTGGTTTGATTACACATTAAATTCGGCTTCTGTTGGTAAAATGAAATCGGAACCCGATATCTATCGTCAGATACAGCATCTGGCTAATATTGATGCACAGCAAATGGTGCATATTGGTGATGATCCGCTGCATGATATTTCAGGTGCTAAGGCTGCAGGTGTGTTTGCTGTCTGGCTTAATCGTGATGATAAAGCATGGTCTTTACAAGATTGTCAGCCTGATGCCGAAATCTCCAGCCTGTATGAGCTGCCAGAGTTGATATCTGAATTGTCTAACGCATAGGCATTGACTGCTAATTTCGTCGATTCTATGGGAATATTTCCTATATAATTGACGCCATAAAAAATTTACAGATTTAAGAGCAAGAGCGATGATTTTTAAAACCGACGATGTACGTATAACAGGATTAAAGGAAGTGTTACCACCAAAGGTGCTGCACGATGAGTTTCCTCTAGACGAGCGAGCGTCTGAAACGGTTTATCACGCGCGTAGTTCGATTCATAATATTCTACATGGTGAAGATGATCGGCTGGTTGTAGTAGTAGGGCCATGTTCTGTACATGACCCGGATGCGGCTAGAGAATATGCATTAAAACTAAAAGAATTGATTGCTGAACTAAACGATGACCTGTGCATTATCATGCGCGTTTATTTTGAAAAACCACGCACTACTGTTGGCTGGAAAGGCTTGATTAATGATCCTGGTATCGATGAAAGTTTCAAAATAAATGATGGTCTGCGTCTGGCGCGAAGATTATTACGTGACCTGTCTGTCGATGGTATACCGGTAGGTACCGAGTATTTGGATCTTATTAGTCCGCAATACATCGCTGATCTGGTCAGCTGGGGCGCTATCGGTGCGAGAACAACAGAAAGTCAGGGACATCGTGAACTGGCTTCAGGTTTATCTTGTCCGGTTGGATTTAAGAACAGCACAGACGGTGGCTTTAAGATTGCTATCGACGCAGTCAAAGCCGCATCGAGTCCACACGTTTTTATGTCATTGACCAAAGAAGGCCATTCTGCAATATTCTCAACCAAGGGTAATAATGATTGCCACATTATTTTACGTGGTGGTAAGAAGCCAAATTATGATGCGCAAAATGTTCAGCACGCGGCAGAACAGTTAGAAAAATATGGTTTAAAACCTCAGATGATGATTGATTGTTCTCATGCAAACAGTATGAAAGATTTCCACCGACAAGTTGATGTCTGTGACAATGTTGCAGCGCAAGTTGCTGATGGTGAAAAACGTATCATGGGTGTGATGATTGAGAGTCACCTCGTTGAAGGGCGTCAGGATGTTATCGAAGATCAGCCGCTGACCTATGGTCAAAGTATTACAGACGCCTGTATTTCCTGGGAAACCACAGTTACCTGTTTACGTAACCTGGCCTCTGCTGTTCGCAAGCGTCGGGATATCCATTCTCAACAAGCGAGCACTTAGGCGCTGCGCGCAATGAATAGTGAATAATG
This sequence comes from Gammaproteobacteria bacterium, assembly GCA_030595325.1. GTDB lineage: Bacteria > Pseudomonadota > Gammaproteobacteria > SZUA-229 > SZUA-229. The sequence goes on from JAUVDN010000046.1 coordinate 19,712, forward strand.
AACAGTGAATAATTTAAAGAAAAGCTAAAAAACTTAGCACTTTGTTAATGCTTAGTTTTAAAATTCATTATTCATTATTCATTATTCATTATTCATT
>JAUVDN010000076.1 GCA_030595325.1 Gammaproteobacteria bacterium
GGCATGACAATCGCACGTCTGAACAACAACGGAATCAACAGATAAGTCAGTGCCATAAAGGTCAATGTAGTACCCGTTACCACGGTAGCGTGGAAGTGAGCCGGTACATAGATCGTGTTATGGATGATCAGGTTGATCTGCTCAGTACCCATTACCACACCTGTGATACCACCGATAAAACCGAAGGTAAACAGTGAGATAAAGAAGCCAGAGAATACAGGATTGCCCCATGGTGCTTTACGTAACCATTCGAACAGACCTTTGGTCAGACCTTTGCCGCGCTGTGCAACTTCCATCGCACCCGGAATAGTCAGACCGTGAATCATACTAGCCAGTACCGCAAGATACATCGCATAACTGGTATTAAACACTTTCCACTCAGAACTTATGCCTGGATCAACCAAAATATGGTGAGCACTGGCCAGCTGCAGGAAGAAGATATATAGCAGGAATGCGCTACGACTTACTTTCTCTGACATCGGACGAGCATTGAATAAAACACCAATGATCAGATACCAGACAGATACGTGTGCAGCTACGTTAATCTGTTGAGAAGAGTGACCCAGACCCCACCAGATTACACGGTACATCTCAGCATCGATATGGTTGATGTAACCGATAGACCAGAGGAATGTTGGAACAAGGATGATAGCGCCACAGGCGATAGTGAATACAGCGATGATACATGCTGTTAATGCACCGAATGTTACCAGCGGAACAGAACCATCATAGGTATTATCTTCTTTGGCAATAACTAATGTGCCAAGGAAAACGAAACAACCGATCAATGCACCCACAGCGAACAGAATCAGACCCAGATAAAAATGGGGCTCTGCCTGCATCGGTACATAAGAGGTCATCATCACGCTAGAATTACCCTGCAATACGGCAACGTTATTCATCACCGCACCGACGATCATCAGAATGAACCCGGTCCATGCCCAGCCCGGCGAAGCCAGCCGTGTACGCAACAGTACCGATGATGCGAAATACATGATCGCAATTTCAAAGAAGATGAGCCAGAAAATCAACGCATTGATACCATGCGCAGTCAATACCTGATAGAACAAATCTGCAGGTAGCAGATGCACTTCCTGCCAACGGGTTAATACAACACCCAGCGCCATGATGCCTGCTATCAACAAGGCAACTACGCCTGCGACAGCATTCGCCTTCATCAGGCTTTCGGCTGACCTGTCAAAAAAGAAGCCCGTATCCGGGCAAACTCTGAATTGAGCCATTTTATTTCTCCGTCACAATGATTTTGCCAAGCATGGTATGGTGACCGATGCCGCAATATTCGTTACAAACAATTGCATAGTCACCCGCTTGATCCGGTGCCATAGTGACAACCATTTCATAACCAGGAAGGACTTGCAGATTAATATTGACCGGTTGCAGAGAAAAACCATGCTGCCAGTCCATCGATGTTAGGTGTATACGATACGACTGATCTTTTTCCAGTTCAAGAATCGGATACCACTGCCACAGCCTACCCAGTAGATAAACATCACTGCCTGCAGGTGGGCTTACAATCGGAAGACCTCCTTCAAAACGAAGATTACCGTCAGCATCGCGTGCCTGATGTTTCTCGACCATCGCATCAACTTTGACCTGAAACTGTGCAGGTGTCGTTTGGTAAGCTTCGTTAGAAAGGTTTTGTTTTCCATAGATGTGCCAGTAAGGCATCATGAAAAACATGATTAAACACCAGACCAGTGCAATACCGATCCAGACTATCTCCTGTTTTCCAACAGGGACATTCCACCAGATCCGCTCCGAAGGGGGTAAAAATGAAGTCATTAATCTTCTCCTTATTTTTTATTGAGCGACAGGGATTGTGACGATTTCCATAATTCCCCACAAAATGTAGAAAACTGTTGGCATCACTACACCGATAAACAGTAACAGAAATGGGTTATCAAGCATCCTTTGAAAGAATGGTATTCGCTCAGGCGTAGGTATATTATCTTCTTGGGACATTTTATGTCTCCTAATTAGTATTTTTATATAAAGTTAGCAACCACTAACTATAGGTTATTCTCAACATGTCGTCCAGTAAGGCAAGAACACAGAACCATAATCTATCAATCGACACCCAAAAGTGCGCCAAATGACACATGTCGTGAGCGAAGATTACTTCACATCGCCTGAGCTAACTTGACCTATATCAACTGGCTTTTATCTATTTCAAAATTAACTAAGTTTCACTGGAACTATTACCAAAGACAGCAATACATACAACTAAATACCTGATACATGACCTGCATCATGGCTGATAATCCGTATTTAAGAATAATCTACACATCGCTGCGCAGCGCTCTGTTGGTCACAATATTCCTATGACAACAAAAACACCAGCACTTAAACACAAATTGATTACAATATAAGTAACTCTGGATATTACAGAACGACTTAATACTATACAGGAGCCTGTTGATGGCACTTATTGAATGGCGAGATGAATTTTGCACCGGAGTGGAAGGTGTCGACTATGAACACCAGCAACTCATCAAGCAGGTTAATATGATCTATGAAATGATCAATGACAATACAGATAGAGATACTGTACTCGACAGTCTCGGTGATATTTATGGCAGCATATCAGCACATTTTGCCTTAGAAGAGCAGATGATGGAACGGCATAAATATGACCATTTCAAGGAGCATCAGGCTGACCATGAACGACTACTGGATGATATCCAGGATATCTCCGAAGCATATGAAAAAGCAGAAGCGCTGGATGATGAAATATTCAAACAAAGACTGAATGACTGGTTCCAGATACACTTTGCAACACATGATTCACGTCTGCATGCTCTCGCACATCTGATCAATCACGAAGTGGTTTGCGAATCAACCTTGAAGACCATGATTCAGGATGCGAAAAATACCTTGTTAGGCAGAAGATCGTGAGTCTTCAACATAGGTCAAAAGGTTTCACCGCAGAGGCGCTGAGTCACAGAGAAAAGGTTATACAAGTTGTTAAGCTATTTAGTGTAGGTGCAGATTTATTCGCACGAGACTCTATAATACTTGCTCCTGTGTGTGAATGAATTCGCATTTATAGAGAACCTCCATGTCATCCTTGGTCGATCTTCCATTGTTTGTCATACCGTCCCACAACCTTTAAAATCCAGAACTTCTCAAATATCAGGAAACCAGTTTGCTAGATTCATCGACAATTTCAACTAACGCCAACCACAAAGCCATCGCCACCTGGTTGCTGGCTTGCTGCACCGTGATATTTGGCATGATTATCCTTGGTGGTGTTACCCGTCTTACCGGCTCTGGTCTCTCCATGGTGGAATGGGCTCCAATCATGGGTATCTTGCCACCGTTAAATCAGGCCGAGTGGCAGGAAACATTTTTACTCTACCAGCAGTTCCCCGAATACCAGCTAAAAAACTTTCATATGTCACTGGAAGACTTCAAATCGATCTTCTGGTTTGAGTATGGTCATCGCCTGTTAGGCCGTTCCATCGGTATAATCTTTTTACTGCCCTTCCTGTATTTTCTGTTTCGCGGCAAGATAGAAAAGTCGCTGACACCAAAACTGATCACCATGTTCATACTCGGCGGACTGCAGGGATTGATGGGCTGGTACATGGTTAAAAGCGGCCTGATCAATGATCCTCATGTCAGCCAATATCGTCTGACCGCACATCTCGGTCTGGCGGTTGTTATCTATGCCTACATGTTCTGGGTCGCACTGGGCTTGCTGTATCCGAAGATTAATGACATCTCTACCCGTTTAGATAATAATATCGGACGTCTATCGTTAATCATTACCAGCATCATTATTATCACCATATTAAGCGGTGGTTTTGTTGCCGGCACCCACGCAGGATTTGCATTTAATACCTTTCCGTTAATGAACGGTAAACTAATACCTGACGGACTGTTTGAGCAAACACCTTTATGGCGAAACTTTTTCGAAAACATTGTTACTGTGCAGTTTGATCACAGAGTACTGGCAACCATTTTGTTCATAATTATTCCTGTATTCTGGTTTAAAGCAGGGAAGATTGAGCTGCAACCACTGGCTAGAACCGGTACTCACTTGTTACTCGCCGCGCTAGCACTACAGATCACTCTCGGCATTAGCACATTACTACTTGTTGTACCCGTGGCACTGGCTGCTACGCATCAGGCAGGCGCGATCGTATTACTCACCACCGCCTTATTTGTCAGTCAGCAACTACATCGCTAAGCCATGACTATTATTAAAATCCTATTAAAAAATTTAACGAGCATTTATAAGATGAAAAACCCCATGACAAAATTTATCTCTGCCGCTGCCTTTATAGCACTCTCCGTCCTGTCAGGTAATTCGTACGCATTGCAGGCGACGGATAATACCAACATCTTTGACGGCTATTACGCCCGAGAAGGAAACAATGGCAGTCCATCGCGAACTCTGCACCATAATGTCTACATGAAACTATATACCTATAATGGTCAGCAATGGGTGGCATTACTGCACATCCCACTACCGTATGCATCGACTGTCGACGAGGCTGTCATCCCGGAAATATTCACAAAGATTCGTAAACGTCTGAACTCCAGCTCTTACCTGAGGGATACTTTTGGCATCCTGGATGAAAGAGCAACGGTACAGTTTGAAAGGTTTGGTTTCATGCAGGAAAAAATCATCTTTGAATGCGGCTCGTTAGCACCCTGCTCCATCATACCTGCTGATGGATATCTCGAATTAATAAAACCGGGAATGATCAATGAACACATCATCAAATACAATCATATTGTTGCTCAATAAAACTTAACTAATTTGAACCCTAGTTACTTCCATACAGGCACGAATCCTCATGACAGATAAAAAATCACCGATAGGCACGATCGTAATCTTTGGCTTTTTCCTGCTCGTCATGGTTGCAGCATATGTACTGACTAAACCGGTCGAACGTCCTGCTGAGCTCGAAGGTGTTCTACGCCCCGATTTCAGACCATTACAGGCTTTCAATCTGACTGACCATAACAATAATGTTTTCGATGTAAAAAGATTGCAGGGTAAATGGAGTTTTGTTTTTTTTGGTTATACCTCCTGCCCTGATGTTTGCCCGACAACGCTGTACGCACTTAACGCTGTTCATGGATTACTTCATGATGAGTCTGGCGATATGTCTAAAGATATGCAGGTGGTGTTTATCTCTGTTGACCCTGACCGAGATAACATCGAAAAGCTGGCGGACTACACGACTTATTTCAATAAAACATTTATTGGTACTACAGCCGATAAAACAGAAATAGACAAATTAACCAAGCAATTTGCTGCGGGTTATATCTTTGAAGAAGAAACAGCTCCCGGTGTCTACAATGTTTCGCACACTAGTGCGATATTTCTTATAGACCCGGCTGGCCGATTGATTGCAACGTTCTCACAGCCGCATCAGCCGTCCAATATCGTTTCGCTATATAAAAAGGTACGGGCGTATCTTTCTTCGCTTTAGAACACCACCTGTTCATCGCTGGGTATAAGTGATGTGATGCACAGTTCTGCTCATTGTCATTCAGGATGACAGCAGAATATTTCTTGAAAATACTAGGTCTTTTTCTGCTTGCCCGTTTTCTTCCAGGCATAGAATGCCCAGATGAAGTAAGCAGTAATCATTGTAATATTAATCACACCGCCGATAATATAAAAATTCATCGAGTTATCTTCTTTCTCCACTTCAGGCACCGATACCGGTTGCTCGGTATAGGTAGTCGTCGTCTGACTTTGGGCTGTTGAGTCTATCGTATTCATGGAATTTTTTGATGATTCTCGTGTTAACTATAACGACGAACTTTATCCTGTGTACAAGCATAAGACAATGATATAGGTCACTATAATCCATCAATTAGTAGATGCATTAAGTCATAAATGCCTTTACAATATTGCCAATATATCGATTACAAAATTATGATCGGCTAATCATCTTATAGACACTAAATTATGCTACCAAACGAATTCGCCTTACTGACCAAACAATTTACACTACCCGTGCCTGATGAAAATGCACGGCGTATGGCAACTGGCTGGTTATTTTTAGGTCTTGCTGCACTGGTCATCGGCGGTTTGTTCACCATCCTGATCGTTCTCTCTCGCACACCGTATTTTCAAGACATCATTCCTTGGGTAGATTTTTTTCGTACAGCTCTGGTGGTTCATGTCGACCTGACGGTGTTGGTCTGGTTTCTGGCTTTCTCCGGTGTTTTATGGAGTTACAACAGCGGCAGTGACTATCTACGACTGGGATGGCTCGCTCTGATACTTGCCTGTATCGGTACATTGATCATAACCATCTCCCCGTTTACCGGAGAAAGCCACCCCGTGATGAGCAACTATGTGCCGGTGCTGCAGAGCAATATATTTTTTACCGGACTGGGGCTATTCGGGCTCGGTTTTGGACTGCTGGTGCTGCGCATGCTGATAACCACATTAGCCGTGCAACATGATAGCGGGGGTGACGTTATACGCTTCGGCATGTTCGTTGCAGTAGTCGCATCCTTCTTCGCCATCGGTTCACTCGCAATGTCTTATCTCGGCATCAGTGAAAGCTTTAGTGGCGAGGCCTATTATGACCGCCTGTTCTGGGGCAGTGGTCATGTATTGCAGTTCAGCCACACACAATTAATGTTGGTCTCATGGTTATGGTTAGCGACCATCAGTGGTGCCTACCTGAGGCTCACACCTCGCTTGGTACTTTTTTTATTCGTACTGGGCTTATCACCGGTAACACTGGTACCTATTATCTACCTTGCGTTTGATGTCAGCTCCGGCAACCATATGTTCTGGTTCATGCAACTAATGAAATATGGTGGTGCGCTTGCAGCCGTACCCATCGGACTGGCGACATCGCTGGCAATAATAGAACGATGGAAACCCATCCCCGAATTTGAGATCGAGCGTAGTGCTTTGATATTTTCCATCCTGTTATTTGGTGTCGGTGGCCTTATTGGTTTCATGATTAGCGGTAGCGATGTAAGAGTTACCGCGCATTACCACGGTTCTATCGTCGGTGTAACACTAGCCTTCATGGGCATGACCTATCACCTACTGCCCCACCTTGGTTACCGAAAAGTTTCAGGGAAAGCAGCGAGATGGCAACCTGGAATCTATGGCACAGGCCAGCTGATGCACATCATCGGACTGGCATGGTCAGGTGGTTACGGTGTACAGCGAAAAACGGCTGGTGCGGATCAGGAGCTTGAAAAGATCGAGCAGATAGCCGGTATGGGCCTGATGGGACTAGGTGGCCTGATCTCGATCATCGGCGGTATTATTTTTCTGGTCGTTGTTTATCAAGCGATGAGACCTGAAAAAAAATAGCCTGTAATACTATGGCACGAGCAACGACAAGAAAAAAGACCATTGTTCATGCTATAGATAACAGATCACAACCAGCAATTGGTGAAACGGTTTTGGTGAAACGGTTTTGGTGAAACGACTTTGGTAAAACGACTTTGGTAAAACGATTGCAGCATCTGGTTTCCGTATCGATGTGCATACAATCCTGTCTACCCGAATAACACCTGCCGTCTCTGGACAGACATTATCTCACACCCGTATAGAGTTACCATTTCATAATACAGTTAAACAATGGCTGATACAGACATGTGTATGATCAAATACTGTCGTTCTGAAAGAAAAATCAAATAAATCATTTAAAGATCAGTTAGAAATCGAAATCCTGCAGCGGCTGAAACCACAGCAAAAAGACTGGGGCTTTAACAGCTTATCGAACAAGACACTATGCCACGCGGCAGACGTACACTAAACTCCGTCGAACAGCAGAAAAGCAATAAGTTACAGAGAGTTTCGCCTGTAACCAGGATAAACACTAGCTCTGGAGGTTCACAAGGATACAATCTGCCTAAAGGAAAGTAGAACAGTCGGTAACAATACACTGAAGGTCTTACGATTATTGCAGTTGTTTTTGCTGTCGCTTGTTAGCAACGCCTATGCGTGTAGCTCTGACCTTTTTATTTATCAATAATTCAAAAGATGCCTTTTCACCCGTTCGCCTGTAATCTTCTTCCATCGTTTCGAACAGGACAGAGTCATCAATACTCACCCTGGTTTTCAGGCATTCGAATATCAGCACGAATAATCGTTGCTGTGATATTTTCCATGTGCTGCCTGCTGCAATATGCAGACTTTCGCTTAACTGCATAAAACCATCAAAGGGTGAATCATCTAAAATAAGTGGCAGAGTGTTTTTAAAACGACCTGAATTTGCGATCATATCCCAGTAGCGCGCAAAGCGATTGACACGCTGCATAGTGTCGAAATCAATATCACGAGTACACAAGATATTGTATGGTGCTTCGGGGTTATAACGTAGCTGATACTCTTCGTTATGGCGGTTGAGTGGGACACCTCGTAAACGTTTTAAAATACCCAGCTGGATCTCATGTGGATTTAGATCGACCAGCTGGTCAAAACTGTTGGCAAAGTTTTCAACATCGTCTGATGGCAGACCAAAGATTAGATCCGCATGGATATAGGCATGCGTACTCTCTCTTAACCAACGCAAGTTTTTACAGGTTTTTTGATTATTCTGTTTCCGACTAATCAAACCCTGTATATTTTCATCAAATGTCTGTACACCGATCTCAAACTGTAACGTGTGGTGAGGAAACTTCTGTATCACTGCTTTTAACATGTCAGAAAGATTATCGGGGACGACTTCGAAATGCAGATAAAGATCATCGGCCATCCTGTCCAGAAAAAACTCCAGTATTTTTATACTGCTGCTTACTTTTAGATTAAACGTTCTATCGATAAATTTAAAATTGCGTGCACCGCGCTGATACAACTTGTCCATCTCAGTTAGAAACTGATCCAGCTCAAATGGTTTTGATGTTTTATCCAGTGAAGACAGACAGAACTCACACTTGAATGGACAGCCACGAGAAGCTTCAACATAAACCAGCCGATTTTTTATGTCTTCATCTGTGTAATATTGATAAGGCAAACACAATTGATCAAGTGCTAGCTCATCACTTTGAATTGCTTTTTCGAGAGGTTTGTTTCCAGACAATAACAAGCGACACAGCTCAGGAAAACTTTTTTCAGCCGCACCCATCACCACGTAATCAGCACAATCAACAACAGCAGGTTTATCAGGCAAAAAGCTGACTTCGGGGCCACCAAGAATAATGATAGTCTCAGGTGAAATCTGCTTTAATAATTCAACGGTTTTACTTACTTCAGAGACATTCCAGATATAAACACCGAAACCGATAATCTTAGGCTGATGTTTGAGCAGTTTTTCTGCAATATCAATAGGACGCTGCTGAATGGTAAATTCTTCAATGCAGGCTTGATTCTGGAGCTCACCAAGATTTGCATAAAGATAGCGCAGACCAAACGCTGAATGCATGTATCGTGCATTCAGCGTGGTCAGTACGATTGGAGTTGTCTGCACCTTTTCCATAAAGACACATTATAACATTACCCGAAAATCTCACTTCGACGTAGATTTCTTGCCTTTGATGTCAGAAAATGGCCATTAGCTGACCTCCAGAAAAAAATAAAATCAAAAGAATTTTCACCACAGAGGACACGGAGGTGAGTAGCTTTTAAAGTTTTTGACTTTGTCAGCTATGGCTCAATAACTGACTTATACCAAATCAAACAATAAACTTACCTTTCTCACGTAAGTGGTTTTCCATCAGTTCAATCTCACGCGCCCCTGAATAGTAAATATCAGAATCTACGGTGTAATCAAGACTCATATTACGGCCTTCGTAATCAACCTTATTCAAGATACTTTTAACAGCATTCACATGGGCCAGGTGCTTTTCATTACTCCTTATAATCGCCCACGGGCTGGTATGACTGTGGGTCTGCTTCAGCATTTGGTATTTCATCTCAGTAAATTCGTCCCACTTTTCCTGCATCTGCACATCGATTTCAGAGAGTTTCCATTTCTTAAGTTGGTTATTCTCTCTCTCATCAAATCTTTTGGCCTGCACATCTTTTGAAACCGAGAAATAAATCTTATGAAATATTACACCGTGTTCGACCAGATCATCTTCAAACTGAGAGACGGTTTTCATGAAGGTGCTGTATTGTTTCTGTGTACAAAAATCAAAGATTGGTTCAACCATGGCACGGTTATACCAGCTCCGGTCAAACAGTACTATCTCACCACTACGCGGAAACTGTTCAATATAACGCTGAAAATACCACTGCCCCTGCTGTACGTCTGACGGTTTACCCAGTGCAACCACACGATAATGTTTTTCGTTCATGTAACGGGTAATTCGACGGATACTGCCACCTTTGCCGGCAGCATCTCTGCCTTCGACAAGGATAATCATTTTCTGCTTCTGTTTTTCCAGATGATCCTGTAATTTAATCAATTCAGCCTGATATGGACGTAAATACATATCATCAAGGTATCGGGAATAGCGTTTATAGACCAACTTTTTGAAGTCATCATCGCCCTGTTCAAACGCTTCTACAAATGCCTGATATTCCATCTTATCCTTCGTTTTTATTAAAATTATTGTCTCAGAACGCTAGTTTAAAACTATGCACTTTAGTGCAAGGCTTTAGCATTATTAATTTAACAAAAAGTCGCGTAGCGACACATTGCTACTAACCGTAGCGACTTTTAGTCGCTGTTAAAACAACCTATGGACTTTCAGTCCATAGTCGTTGAGTTTCTAATTCCTGTAATCTTTCGATCGTGCCTACGTCGGTCCATATGCCTTGATGTATTTGTCCACTGACCAGATTATCTTCACATTTCTTTCGAATGAGCGGTGCCAGAGGTGAGGTGCCGGATTTTTGATCTGCAAAAAATTCTGCTCTGTAGATGCCGATACCACTAAACGTGTACATGTTAGTACCGTTATTTTTTACCAGATTATCCTGCAGCGTAAAATCACCTGTTTGATTATGTTCGGGGTTGGCGACAAGAACCAGATGTGCCTGAATAGTCGCGTCTAGTTCAGGTAGTGAAGAGAAGTCAAAGTCGCACCAGATATCGCCATTGATAACTGCAAAAGGTTCATTGCCTAGCAGTGGTAAAGCGTTGATGATACCTCCGGCAGTTTCCATTGCTTCTTTTTCATCGGAGTATTGAATGTTGACGCCATAGTTCGAACCATCGCCAAGCTGTTGATGGAATTTCTCTGCTAGCCACGCGGTATTAATTACAATGTTTTTGATTCCTGCGTTAGCAAGATTTTCCAGGTGATATTCGATAAGGGATTTATCAGCAACTTTAATTAATGGTTTTGGAGTCTCGTCGGTTAATGGCCGTAAGCGTTCGCCGCGGCCGGCTGCGAGTATCATGGCATTCATTAAATTGCTGACCTTTTTGTGTCTTTCAGTAACTGTTTTAATGGCTGCAGCTCTTCATATTTGTCACAGGCATCGAGTACGTATTTTAATGTTAAGGGTAAATCGTTTAAGTATTGTGATTTTCCATCACGGTAGTTCAAACGTGCAAAAATACCCAATATTTTTAGATGACGCTGTACACCCATTAGATCAAACCAGCGTAACAGTGTTTCTTTTTCGATGAAACGTGTAGGTGTTAAGCGTGCCAGATACATGTCTAGCCAATGCTCTATTTTCTCTCTCGGCCATTCTATATAACAGTCCTTAAATAGTGATACCAGGTCGTAGGTGATCGGGCCTATTACGGCATCCTGATAATCGATAACG
>JAUVDN010000115.1 GCA_030595325.1 Gammaproteobacteria bacterium
GGCAGGTGCCGAAGCATCCGCAGGTGAAGCCAGTGCAGATGGCGCTTCAGGTGGTGATGGTTTTGAAATGCATGTGCTGGCAGAAGGTGGTGCGTCTGCAACTGCTACAGCACGGGTTATACGCGTCAAAATTAATACTGAGCTTACTGAAAGCAATTAAAATACGTCAACACAAATAATTATGTCACCAGCGTTATACAGCTTACCCGTTAAGAACAGTTACTTATTACTAGTGAGATGGTTATTTCTTTTAGCAGCAATGTTTTTTGTGGCTACTAACATCGCTCACGCAGAAAATAGCGTACCTGATAAATTTAATATCAGCTTAGGTGCTTACTCTGTGTTTCGTACTGACGCAACGATATCATTAACTGAACCGGGGCTTGGTGCTGGAATATCGATTAGTCCTGAAGACACGCTAGGAAATGATAGCGAACAGACCGTACTGCGCCTGACGGGTTATTATCGTTTTACTAAAGAGCATGCGCTGAACTATTCCTGGTACCGCATTACATCTCGAGGTAATAAAACACTTGAAAAGAAATTTGAATGGCTTGATAAAAATGGTGATCTAATTACGATTCCGGTAGGAGCAAAAGTTGATAGCTCTCTTGATTACAATATTTTTAAAGTTGGTTACCTTTGGTCCTTTCATCATAGCGATAAAGTTGAAATAGCTGTAGGCGGGGGGCTACATATAACAAGTATTGCTTTTGGTCTGAATACTGATTCGACAGGCTCTAGCGCCGAAGCTCAGGATGTATCACTCACCGTACCTCTGCCTGTTGTCTCCTTTGCCTTGAATTATGCTGTAACACCTAAATTTCACTGGATGATTAAAGGCGAAGCATTCGCTCTTAAATTTGAAAATTGGAACGGTATCTATACAGATATGACGCTGGCAATGGAGTACCGTACCTTTAAAAATATTGGGCTGGGGATCGGGCTTGGCAGCAACTCTCTAAAGGTAACGGAAGATACTTCCGATCATAAGTTTACTTTTAACAATCAGATAACAGGTGTCCTGATTTACGCATCAGCTTATTTTTAACGGAAAACACTATTCGCTCTGTTAATGGATAGTGTATCTATTAAAGTGTCCAGTGTTGCATCAAGATTAATGACATATCTATGAGTTTTAGAGTGAACGTGAATGTCCGTTTGCAATCAAATTTTCATCATCTAAAATAGCCGCTCAAGGTCGCATTATGATTGGAAGTGTCTGCTCACTGATTATCTCGCGAAGGATTTGATTAATAATCGCTTACCACCACGTAGCTGACATCTAGGGGATATGCTTATTTGGGAAAAATAACGATAGATAAAGGAGACATGGGTGAATTGGGTCTACTGGATCTCCTGTCCACAGAAATTCTAACAGGCCCAGTAACTTTGCCCGGTGGTGAAGGTGTACTGTATAATAAAAAGCAGCAGAAGCACGTTTACTTCACTGTAAAACGGTTTGATTTAGATGTTGGTGCATGGGGATTTTAGGCGCTTCTAGTTTTTAGATCACAAAAAGTGGTGGATAGCTGGGTGACCGCGAATTGGGAGTTTGAGGCTGGCGCCGAGGCATCAGCTGGCGAAGCTAGCGCTGAAGGCTCGTTTGGTAATATTGACTTTGAGATGCATGTATTGTCTGAAGATGGTGCTTCCGCCACAGCTACCGCTCGTGCTATTCGTGTAAAAATTAATAAAGATTTAAATTAGAATAAAAACACAAGAAAATTTTACTAATATAATTTCAGTAAGCCTGATAATTAGGAGAGAGTAAATGACAACAAAAAAAATATCTATCATTGCTTCGATAGCCATCATGGCCGTGGTGTTTTATCAATGGGGCCATCTGGACGGGAAAAAAGGCAGAACCAGCGGCCCGATTAACGAAGCGTCTGCAAAAGCAAGCGAACCTCATCTGGATGTTTATTACCCCGGCACTGAGGAATTAGCCGCAGATGAAATGCGAGTGATTGCCTGTGGTACAGGTATGCCCAGCCCGCGCCCCAAACAGGCGGCGGCGTGTTGGATAGTCGAATTGGGAAATGGCGACAAATTCCTTTTTGACCTTGGCGCTGGCTCTCATGAACGTATTGCTGCACAGAAGATTCCATACGATTATCTGGACAAGGTGTTTTTAGGTCACCTTCACGTCGATCATTTCGGTGATTTCGGCAGCTTCTGGTTAGGTGGAACTACCATGAATCGTCTTACACCATTGCGCGTGTGGGGCCCCAGTGGACCAACACCCGAACTAGGCACTGCGTACGCATTCGAAAAGATGGAAGAAATGTACGCCTGGGACATCGCAACACGTTCTTCTATTATTGATGCGCGTGGCATGGTACTGGATGTAACGGAGTTTGATTATAAAGGCGTTAATAAAGTTATATTTGAAGAAAATGGCGTTGTCATTAGAACTATACCGGCAATTCACAGCATTGATGGTGCGGTTAGTTTTATTCTGGAATGGAATGGTCTTAAATTCACCTATTCCAGTGATACTGCGCCAAACAGCTGGTGGATTAAATACACAAAAGACTCAGACATTTCGATTCACGAAAGTTTTTTGCCGCCAAGTTTAATGATGTCCAGAATGAAGTTTAATGTAAAAGAGGCGTTAAATGTCAGCACAGTAGCGCACACCTCGCCACAGCAGTTTGGTAAACTCATGTCATTGACTAAACCGCGATTAGCCGTCGGTTATCATTTTCAGAACGACTTTGATACCTTGCCCATCATGATAGCAGAAACCCGTAAGGTTTATGATGGCCCACTGGTGTTTGCACAGGATTACATGGTGTTTAATATTACTAAGGATGCTATCGATGTGCGCATGTCTGCGTATGATGAGGATATTTATCCCGAACTGCCCATCAGGGATAAACTGGATGTACCACCACCTACTAGCCCACCGTTCTCAGAGTTCATATTAAGTGGATGGGAAAAATTTCCTGAGCTTGTGGGTGGCATCTGGGATAAGATTAACAAAGAAAATGGAACAGATTATAAGGTTCCCTAGTGCAAATTATTGTTATCTATAAGCTATAGATTTAATTGTCTATAACAATGAAAAACCTGGCATATGCCGGGTTTTTCATTGTTGACGAATAAAGTATTTACAGCTGTTCTTCTGAGTTAGAACTTTTAGTGATATTGGCCTCATGGTATTTTTTACACGTTATTTTATAGTTGCTCTGCCCTCTGCTCTCGTCCTTGTTTGGTCCATTGTGTGGTCCTCCATCGTTAACGCTGACTGGGTAAATTTAACGGGTGCAGAGACAGCGCAAAACATCGCTGAAATTTATGTGCTTGATGATCATGTCAAAGTAAAGCTGGAAGTGTATGTCGGTAATTATGACAAGTTTGAAGAACTGGTACCCGATGAGTTTCTTCAAAATTCTTACAGTGCTGCAATAGACGATGATAGACCATCATTACATCAGCGTATGCAAACATTTGCCGACCAGCGATTACAATTTATAACAGAAGATGGCACAAAGTTATCGGCAAAACTTGTTCTGGTTGAACCCCGTACACGGATTGATCGAAAGTCAGTTTATGCTGGCAAGCTTAACCCCTATACAAAAAAGATAATCCAGACAGCACCTGCCGATAAACGCGTACTGTATGCTGAAATTATTTATCCTTTCAGCAAAAAACCACAGCAACTCACTATTATCCCACCATTGAATCAACGGGGAAAAGTCGAACTAAGTCTCGGCTTTATCGCCTTTCACAAATCAGTTCCCATTGTTGACTTTCGTTTTCTCGGCAGTGCAGCAAAACTAAATCTGGACTGGCAGGACCCCTGGTTCACCAAGTTTGAAAGTCGAAGTCTTAGCCGGCATCATAGTTATCCACTGATGCTTTATCTCTATGTCGAGCCACGCATAGTGAGATTGGAATCACTCATGCGTATCAATGATATTACACAATGGAGTAATTTCACTATTAATGATTCGGCGCTAAGCCTCGAAGAAAAGCACTACCGCTTACGAGAACATATCCGCAAATACTTTATGAGCACGGGTGAACTTCAGATCGATGGCGAGGCTCGCATTGTCGATGTAGTTTCTGTTGAGTTTTTGAAAGTGGCATTGTCTGGTTTAAGCATTATCGACGATATAACAAAAGTAGATCCTGCTGCAACATTGGTCGGTGTCAGTCAGCAATATTATGTGACAGCGCTGCCACAGAACATAAATACTCGCTGGCGTTTGTTTAATCAACGTGTGAGCAGTATTCCAGTAACAGTAACTGACCCAGCGGGGCCATTGAATGGTCTTGTAGATAAGTTGAATCCGGATGTGAGCTGGCAGAATTTTCTTAAAACTTACCAAGAACCGACAATCATTCCCGTTGACATTGAAACTGGCTTTAGTCTCTCCCTACCTTATATCGGCGAAACAAAAATAATCAACGCATTGCCTGATGAAGAACAAGCACAGGAAATCATTAGTGCTGTTCTAGAAAATGTACGTGTTGCATTTGTTGAAAAACAAGACGATGACTTTATGCGCGTACTTGGTAAAGCCATCAGTTCAACGCAAGCCATCACTGTAAAAAAAGAGCTGGAAAAATTATATTCCCCACAAGTGAAAGGTGGCGTTGGCTCAGTGCAAACATTTAATGATGTACAGATACACAATATACGAAAGTTAAAATCCCTGGGTAGCTTACCGGATGGCTTTAGTGCAACCATCAGTGGTTCGGCAATTATAAAAGCCCAGCATTGGGGGCATGTCGATCAACGTCAGGTTGATTTTCAGCTACTGCTTGATTTAATTGAAGACAACAATCAGTGGAAATTAAGTGACCTTACTGTGATTGACCTTAAATAATGCTTTCATCAATACGTAATCCCCGTTTAACTTTATTCGTCGCGCTTTTTTTACTTGGTATAACAACCGCATCATCGCATTTTAAACTCAACTTGAATGTTCGGGTACTACATGTCGAACACGTATCCGATGGTTTGAATGTTTATATGCGTTTGCCGATGCCGTATCTGGTCGCGCATTTACTTGACAAGTCAGAGGGAAACAATCTTCCAGCGCCAGTACCCTACACTTACAATCTTCTTGAAGCCGACAAGCTGGTTCACTATGTCGACGTTGCACAGTTAAGGCAATCCACCGATGGTCTGGCTTTACTGGCCATGCAGGGTCTTGATCTTTCTGTTGATGGAGAAAACATTAACCCGCAAGTAGATAGTTTTAGAATCTACAAAAATGGTTTACAACCAGACTTTGCCACCCTGGATGAAGCTAAAAAATCATTTCAGAATAAACCAAATTTTGATTCATTTGAACCAGCTGTTTATGTAGGTGATGTTACGGTTGATGTTTTATTACGATACACCAGTGAGGCTGCTGTTTATAACTATGCCTTATCAAGTAATTTAAACCCCGGTCTGCCCAATCAGGATGAAACCGCCAATCTGGTACTGGATTACAGCCCCGGTGGAGTGCAAGTATTTCGAGCGCGTGGTCTGTTGTACGAACCTGTCGTCGTTACCCGATCAGTTTTTGATGCCGTGGTTACGTTTATTAAAGAGGGCGTGAAACACATCATTGAAGGCCTTGATCATGTACTGTTCGTAATCTGTCTGGTACTTGGTGCCATGCACTTCAAACCATTGCTCTGGCGAGTAACTGGTTTCACCATTGGGCATAGCATCACACTTTCTATAGGCTTCTTTGGCTTTATACCAACGGCTACCTGGTTTGTGCCTGCGGTCGAGACTGGCATTGCATTGTCGATAATCTATGTTGCCATTGTAGCTGTCATGCCTGACTTTAAACCGGGATGGCGACAGAAAAAAAGCGAATGGGCCGTCGTCGCTGTAACCGGGTTAATCGGTTTACTACACGGACTTGGCTTCTCATTTGTTTTACAGAATATTCTACAAGTTACGTCACCTAACATATGGCAAAGTCTCGTTGCATTTAATATAGGTGTAGAGTTAGGACAATTACTGATAGTTTTTGCTGCAGTGTCAGTGTTTTATCTGGTCAGCTTCTTGGGTGATACTGTAACAAAAATAAACCGATTAATCGTCGCGTGTCTTTGTGCGGCAATCGCGTCCTATTGGG
>JAUVDN010000040.1 GCA_030595325.1 Gammaproteobacteria bacterium
TGATGTCATCACTGCCGGTACTGCTATCCGAGAAGCGGTCGATATTATCAAAGCAGAAGGTGCAACAACGTCAGCGGTATTGATTGCACTTGATAGGCAGGAAAAAGGCAAAGGGGACTTATCGGCAATTCAGGAAGTGCACCGGGATTATGGCATAGAGGTGTTTAGTATTATTACACTGGCGGATCTGATTGATTACCTGGCAGAAGACTCAGCTTTTGATCAATACCTCGATGCAATGAAGAGTTATCGTCGTCAGTATGGTATTTGATTAGGTTGAATTGTGCATCACCTGTAGGAGCGGATTTTTCTCATTCCGCGAAGTTTTTTATCATCTTGTTGTTTGGTTTTTATCGTACATTTGTGTATTTCAATTAGATTGTGGGTTCCTCCCCACAGGCGTGTTACTTTTCTTTATGAATAACATCCATGTTATTCACCCTGCGGGTCGAGCACAGCTCGTTCAAATGTGCTCCTGGCAAATTTAGTCAGTAGCAAAAGAAAAGTAACCAAAAGAATGCCATCCCGCTTTGTTTACCCCGAGAAGAACACTCGGGGTTCCTGAATGGGGCAGCGTTGCCAACGAGTCGCTCTGATGCGCCATCCGGGCGCACAGAGCTAAATTCGCCATCCATGGCGAATCCCCTCTACCAACGCAGCCCCAATCAGCAAACGAGAAGGGAGCATAAAAATGAACAAAAGCAAAATAAGCGCACGTTTTATTCTTTTGTCTTTCCCTCGCATTAGCCAAGCCACTGAGGTGTTGCCGGTGTCATGGGCTTTCTGTGAAAACTGTCTGAGCGTACGTGTTTTTTAACGTAGGCGAGTTTTTTCGCAGCATGACACCGGCAATATCTCAGTGGGAACCCCTGTGTTTTTTACAGGGGCGCCAAGCGTCGCGACGGTCTTTTCTGGTTACTCTTTTGGGCTGTAGCAAAAGAGTGACACGCCAGCGGGGCGGGACCCGCGATGCTAAAGTATAAAAGCAAACTTAAATATACTTACCGAGAGCTAAAAGCAAAACAAAAAATCGTGGAATGCCAAGTATAAAATTAAGCAATCCTCCTACAGGAAATAAAAACACTATAAACTCACTGCATGCCCAATCCCGATAAAAAAGTAACCACCCTCGATGCCTGCGACCCAAAACTCAACGCAACCGTGTCCGCCTCTGCTGGTAGCGGTAAAACCTGGTTACTAATCACTCGTATCGTACGACTGCTAATGGACGATGCTGATCCCGGCAACATCATCGCCCTCACCTTTACCCGAAAAGCGGCTGGTGAAATGCAGATTCGCTTAAATCAGCGGTTATTTGAGATGGCGACCGCCACCGCTGCAGAACTGGATTCGCTTTTGCCACAGATTGGCTGCGACACAAGTGATAAAACAAAAGCTATCGCTTCCTCCCTGTATGAAAAGCTGATGCGTAGTCTGCACCCTGTTCGCATTCAGACCTTTCATTCTTTTTGTCAGGACATATTATCGCGTTTTCCATTAGAGGCCGACATTCCCCCCGGTTTTGAATTGATTGAAGACAGCAGCTTACTCGAACGTCAGGCATGGCAAACACTGTTTGACAAGGCGCAGCAAGATGCAGACAACAATACAGCGCAGCTTAATGATGCTTTAGATACCATCATGCAGTTTTGTAATGGTCCGGCAAATACGCTCAGCGCTTTGCGTAACTTTTTATCTCACCGTAGTGACTGGTGGGCGTTCACTGCGGGCTTTAAAGAAGACAGCAACGGGGAAAATGATCAAGCCGTCAACTTTGCTGCTGATTCACTAAAAAATAATCTTGAGGTAGATGAAGACAGTGACCCTGTCAGTATCTTTTTTAATGACCTGAGCATCCAGAAATTAACTGTATTTTCAAATTTATTACGAGAGATTAAAAACAAAAATGATCTCAAACATGCTGACAGTATCGATAAAGCGCTGAAGTCTACCAATCAAAAGGTGCAGTTTTCACTAGTCAAGTCAGCATTCCTTAAAAAGGATGGTGACGCCATGATTCAGGGGCGCAAACACAGCGCTGCAATGGAGAAAAAACTCGGCGCTGAAGACACAGAAAAATTTCTCAACCTGCATCAAGAGGTTTCAGCATCAATACAAAATGTAAACGATCAACTGAAACGTTTACTCGCTTTAAAGATAAACAAAGCCTGGTATTTGGCCGGTAACCGCTATGTGACTATCTACCAGCAGCTGAAAAGAGAAAAACGACTGCTGGATTTCACCGACCTGGAATGGAAGTGTTACCAACTATTGCAACATGCAGAAAATGCACATTGGGTGCAGTATAAAATTGATCAGCGTATCGACCATATCCTGATCGATGAGTTTCAGGACACCAACCCAACACAATGGAACCTGCTGTCACCGATACTGGAAGAAATAGCCGCAAACCCGGAACAGCGACCACGCAGTGTTTTTCTGGTGGGCGATGAAAAGCAGTCCATATACAGTTTTCGCCGGGCAAACCCGGCATTACAGACAGAGGCCAGCCAATGGTTAGCCGAACATCTGGATGCCAGAGCGACACCGCTGGACTCTTCCCGCCGCTCATCAAATGCCATCATACATTGTGTTAATCAGATTTTTGAACAGGAAGAAGTTAAAACACTGATGCCTGGATTTACCACCCACGGTACCTATCTCACCACACTACCCGGTCAGGTGATGCTCTGCGATTTATTCAGTGAAGATGAAGATAATGACAAGAGTGTTGATGATAAAGACGACACAAAAACCGAATTCCGCAACCCGCTAATACAGGCAAGAGAAACGTCAACCTCAAACATACGAGACAAAGAAGCAGACTACATCGCTAAGCAGATACTGCAGATTACGCAAGCGCCTTCGCTGATTACAGATGATGGTTCCGTACGAGCGGCTAACTTTGGCGACATCATGATACTGATGCGCAACCGCATACATGTTGCCCTTTATGAACAGGCGCTCAAAAAACACGGCATTCCTTTCATCAGCAGTAAAAAAGGCGGCTTACTGGATAACCTTGAAATACAGGATCTCAGCTGTTTACTTAATACCTTGATTACGCCTTATAACAACCTGGCGCTGGCGCAAGTTTTAAAATCACCTATCTTTAGCGCCAGCGATGATGATCTGATGCAGCTGGCTCAGTACAGACCGGATAAAACAGATTCGAATAAAGCCATATCAGCGCAAACAGAATCCAGCCACAAACACTCCGTACACTGGTATGAACGTTTACTGCAGTTAGCCGGTAACGAGCAAAACAATAAGCACAGTGAAGCGCTGCAACGTGCAGCCACACTATTACCAAAATGGCAAGACTATGCAGAACGCCTTCCAGTACATGATTGTCTGGATAAGATTTTCTCCGAAGGAAATATTATCCAGCGATACAAGGCCGCAAACAGAACAGAAAACAAACAAAAAGTAGCCGCCAACTGCCAACGTTTTCTAGAATTGTCACTGGAAACAGACAGCGGTCGTTACCCTAGCATCAGCCGTTTTTTACAGCGTCTTGCACAACTGAAAAATCATTCCGACAGCCCGCCCGAAGAACCGCTTGCACAGAGCAATGATTATCGTGTCAGGCTGATGACTATTCATGCCAGCAAAGGCCTGGAAGCACCAATAGTATTTCTTGCTGACTGTAATAGCACAGCAAGTAATCGTAATGCTTTTGCAGCTCTGGTTCATTGGCCGGCCGACGCAACAAAGCCGGTAAACTTTCAACTGCAGCTAAATAAAGACAGTACCGATGAAGTCACACAAAAACTTCAGCAAAAAAAATCCGATGAACAATCACGTGAAGACTTAAATTTACTTTACGTTGCACTTACACGTGCCCGTGAACAGCTTTATATTAGCGGTGTAGCCAGCAGCAGGAATAAAGACAACAGTTGGTACCAAATTATTAATAATGGCTTACACGAGAGTACAGAAAAAGGAAGCACTGTTAATAAAATCGGATGCCGAAGCTACAAACATTTAAATTATTCGGCAACACCGCCTGATTTTACCTCCAATAAAATAACAAAGGACAACTCAAACGCTGGATTGCAATTAGACATCGACAATCGTATGTTAAAACCTTTTAAGCTGAAAAATCTGAAAAACTCAGCTGAGCTTTATATGCTGGCACCGAGTTTACATGCTGACCACATACAAATTGACAACCCTGACGACTCAACAGAAGAAACTGAGACGAACAAACAGGACAGCGAACTTGCCAGATGGCGAGGTACCACCATTCATCGTGTAATAGAACAACTGTGCAAACAAACTCAATACCCAGCAACAGAGCAGTCTTTACAACGTATACGACATCGATTAATAACTGACATCAGGCTACGCAAGCCCGCTAATGAAATATATTTAGAAGAATGTATTCAGGAGGCAGTGACTACCTATAATCACGCGGCTTTTGAATCGGTTTTCAACCCGGAACATTTATCACAGGCCTACGATGAAATGCCTTTGATGTATAAACAGGAACAACAAGCTGTTTACGGTGTCATTGATAGAGTAATAAAAACTGAAAATAAAATTACAATTATTGATTACAAATCACACCAACTGGACAATACAGAGTCAACGCAAGACGTTGCTCAGCAATTTTCAACGCAACTGGAATACTACCGTAACGGCATACAAAAGTTATGGCCATCACATTCGGTGAGAACAGGCGTGCTATTCACACACCATAAAGAAATCGTCTGGCTAGAGTAAGAGAGCGGTCATAAGTTGCAACTTATGACCGCTCTCTTACTACCTGCGTTTCTTACTACCAGTACTACTTGCGAATCTCAGCCACCAGCTTGTCAACGGGGATATAACCCGGCAACAAAGTACCGTCTTCCAGTAGGATTGCCGGTGTTCCACGTATGCCCAGGTCGCGCGCTAGCACAAGATGGTTTTTGATCGGGTTGTCACAGGTTTTTTCTTCGATTTCGCCACCGGCTTTAGCAATATCAAGCGCTAATTGCTGGTCATCAGAACACCAGACACTAATGGTCTTTTTCATGTCGCTAGAACCTTTCAGCGGCATGAAGATATACCTCACTTCTACATCATTTTTTAAATAATCAGGAATTTCACTGTGTAATTTTCTGCAATATGGGCAATCGATGTCAGTCACCACCGTTATGGTAGTTTTAACTGTCTCTGGTTTATAAACCAGCATATTGTCGACACCCAGCTCATCAATTGCCGCAAGACGTACAACAGACTTGGCTGTCTCACTAACATTTATTTTTGTTTTCAAGTCATACAGGTCACCTTCAATCATGTAACGTGCATCAGCACTCATGTAGACAACCTGTGAACCAACGATTACTTCATACAGACCCTGTACTGGCGTCGCAGATATTTTACTGGGGTTTACCTTAGGCATAGTCTTTGCCAATGCTTGCCGTAACTGCTGGACCGCTTCGTCTTCAGCGACCGCAGAATATGATGTAAATAAAGAAGTAAGAAGGAATATTAAAGTGATATATTTCATAAAATGTACTTTCAAATGATTAATGGATTATGCCTAAAAAATGCCTGACAGGAAGATTACAGGTATCAAGACAGCATGAATTATAATTAATTCCGTGAAATGTTGATATAGCGTATTAATTGTTAAAGCAGAAATAGTTGATTTTACGGTACTCAAGCAATGACTATGCACGTGGATGGTGGTTTTGATACATTTCCCTTAAACGCTGATCCGCAACATGAGTGTAGATTTGCGTCGTAGAAATGTCACTGTGCCCTAGTAACATCTGCACTACTCGCAAATCAGCGCCATGATTGAGCAGATGCGTAGCAAATGCGTGCCTTAATGTATGTGGCGATAATTGTTCTGTGGCGATACCGGCAATCAATGCATATCGTTTCACCATATACCAGAACGCCTGTCGCGTCATCGCTTTGCCGCGTTTGGTAACAAACACATCGCTGCATGAATGATTATTGTTCGCTGCGGTTACCCTAGTCAGTAATGCTAAGCGAGATTGCTGGTAATATTTTGTTAACCAGTCCAGTGCAACTTCCCCGACTGGTACCAGGCGTTCTTTATTACCTTTACCAATAACTCTAATCACACCTTGTTGCAATGAAATCTGTGTTGTCTGCAAACTGATTAGTTCACTCACACGCAAACCGGTTGCATATAATATTTCCAGCATAGCTCTGTCTCTTAAGCCAAGGTCTTCTGATATATCAGGCGCAGATAACAGATCTTCAATCTGCTGTTCATTGAGCGATACTGGCAAAGAATGTTCGCCTTTGGGTGACTCGAGTAATCTTGTCGGGTCTTCAGTAATCTGATTCTCGCGTAACAAATATAGATAAAAACGACGTAAGGTCGATAACAGACGGGCAACTGAACGTCGTTTCTGCTGAATACTGTAATTAAACGCCAGAAATTCCTGGATAATACTGGTATCTGCCTTTTTTAATGAGCGTTTTTTTTCATGTAACCACAAACAAAAACCAGAAAGATCGTTTTGATACGCCGCCAGCGTATTCCTGCTTAGACCATTCTCCATCCATAGGTGATCCGTAAAAATTTCAATAATTTTTTGTTCTGTAACAGGAATTAGGTCAAATTTAGCCATAATCGAATTATAGGCGAAAAAAAAGCCACCCATGTAAATGAGTGGCTTTTTTATATAGCTCAATCACCCTCGCAGATGACCGATGAAGCAGTTTTACTACTTACGACGTTTGCTTCTCTTTGGTTTAAGGGCTTTACTAATCTTAGCCATTTCTTTCTTAGACCAACTTTCAACAAACTTTGCTACAGCAGCTTCTTTTTTCTCAGCCATTCTGATCAAAAGATCCTGACGTTTTCGAGTACTACTAACTTCTGCCTGTGCTTCAGCAACAGCTGATGCAGCAGCAGCTACACGATCACGCAGTTTCTGCTTGGCAGCTGCCGCATTAACTCTAGCTTTCGCCTTACGTTCAGCAGCAGCCTTTTTCTTCGCCGCTAATGCTTTACGCTTAGCGGCTACGGCCTTTTTTCTTGCAGCAGTCGCTCTTTTCTTAGCAGCAGCAGCTTTTTTCTTAGCAGCAACGGCTTTTTTCTTAGCAGCAGCGGCTTTTTTCTTAACAGCAACTTTTTTCTTGGTAGCAGCGGCTTTTTTAGCTGCAGCTGTAGATTTTGTAGCTACTTTCTTTTTAACTACTTTTTTCTTAGCTACTTTCTTTTTAGTAACCTTCTTCTTGGCTACTTTTTTCTTAGCAACCTTTTTCTTGGCTACTTTCTTTTTAGCAACCTTCTTCTTAGCTACTTTCTTCTTAACAACCTTCTTCTTAACAACCTTCTTCTTAGCTGTTTTCTTTGTAACTGCTTTCTTAGCTACTTTTTTCTTAGCTACTTTTTTCTTAGCTACTTTTTTCTTTGCAACTTTACGTTTAGCTGGTGCTTTACGCTTAGCTACTTTTTTCTTAACTGCCTTACGTTTAGCTGGAGCTTTACGCTTAGCCACTTTTTTCTTTGTCGCTTTTTTCTTTGTTGTACGAGCCATCTTAAGAGTCCCCTTTTGTGAGTTACGTTCAAAAGTATAAAACGAAATTCTAATTTAGCAAACTTTTATTACATTTTACAAATTTTTTTTACTAGTGAAATAAATCACTTAACTTTGTTTTTTGTTTTTTAAAGATAAAAAATTTTAAATTTTAAAATTTAAAGAGTTATTTTACTCTCGTATTTATTACTAAAGTCTTATTAGAATCTAAATCCTGTTTGTAAAAAAGCACCGACAGAGTTATCAGTAAAGGTTGCAGCTACATCTAAATTAAAGCCTAACCAAAGTCCAACACCGGCAGTAAAAGCAGTATCTTTTGAACCACCTGTAAGATTATCAGCAATATTTTTCCTTGCGCCAATACGCAGCTGCATAAAATCAAATGCATTAAATTCAGCACCTAAAGC
Organism: Gammaproteobacteria bacterium; assembly: GCA_030595325.1. Taxonomy (GTDB): domain Bacteria; phylum Pseudomonadota; class Gammaproteobacteria; order SZUA-229; family SZUA-229. The sequence continues at coordinate 7,925 of JAUVDN010000040.1, forward strand.
TAAAAATTGTGTTTTTAAATCACCAAATTCCGGATTTGCTAATAATGGTTTATTTTCTATCAAATCATAATCAACAGCGACAGTTATCAATCTGTTGTGATAAGCCAGACCAAGTCGAGCTTCAGTATCAAAATTCAGTATGTTTACGCCAAGATCAAATTCGTCTGTAAGTAAGTTGCGAATATTTAATCCAAGTCGGAAAGAATCGGATAGATCCATAGCAAGGCCAAGATCTATGGTAGAAAACGTACCTAAATCTGCTTTATTTTCCTCATCTAACACATCATTCAGTCCATCTACTGCCAAAATCCCTTCGGAATAACTAAAAGCTTGCAGGTCAACAATTTTTGGCTTAATACCAATAGAAAATTTTCTATCCGCCACTTGAAAGCTCTTCGCAAAAGACACACCAATTTCTGTCGCCAATACGCCTTCAACATTAAGAACATTAAAGCTCTTATCGAGAAGTTCAGTCGGATTTGACGATAAGTTTGTCATCGTACCTGCGCCAATCGCATCACTACGTATACTCACAGCCATAGCAAATGATTCAAATGCAATCCCCATCGCCGCAACACCAGAGACATCAGCGGCGATATCTTTACCACCGATACCTTTAATTATATTTGCCATTTCAAGCGTTGCCGTCGCTTCACCAATCAAATCACCAGAATCCGAAGCAACCTGCCGAACATCATCTGCCGCCTGAAAGTCATCGATATCTGAAATCAAATCATCATTATCACGAACAAACGCACCAACACCGATAAGCAGTGAAAAATCATCGCCCGGCCTTTGGTTCGTTAACATCGCCGGGTTTGCCCATGCCGCCGTGGCAAGATCTGCTGTGGCAACCGATGCACCGCCCATACCGAGCGAACGAGCTTCAAAGGTAAAGGGAATAGCCTGCACTGACTGAGAAATTACTGACAATGCTATTACTGGTAATATTTTGTTTTTAAAATTAATACTCATCTCATTAAATCCTGTTCGATAAACTTGCCACTAAGGTAACACTCTAAAATTTTATTGTTAAAACGAGCATTAAAAATGGCAGTATACTTAATATATAGGTATCTACCTCTCTCATGAGAATAGAACATAGCAAAACAATTACAAGCATTCCTGATAACATAAACAAGCCGTTAACTGCCTGTTTGTGACATTTTTAACGGTTTTATTACGCCTAAACACAAAACTATTACACTACAATTCACACACTAAAATTTTAAGCACAGCTAAATGAGCAAAATCAAAAACACCTCATCATCTAAAAAAACACAATACGCCAGTATATTTCGTCGATTATTTGCGATTTTTTATGATGCATTTTTACTGATTGCGATTCTTTTTACTGTATCTGCCATTGCCACCGCATTGAATAGTGGTAAAGCAGTTGAATCCGGCGATACACTCTATCCCATATTCGTCATTATCATCTTTGGCTTAAGTTATTTATATTTTGCCTGGTTCTGGATTAATGGTGGTCAATCACTGGGCATGAAGACCTGGCAAATAAAACTGCTGTCGTGCACAGATGAGGTAATAGACTGGAAGGTAGCCGCAATTCGCTTTGTTAGCGCAATTTTTTCCTGGGGTATATTAGGACTAGGATTTTTATGGGCAATTTTTGATAGTAAAAATCGTAGCTGGCACGATTTAGCGAGTAAAACGGTACTGATAGATCTACGAAAGAAATAGAGGCTACCCCGGCAATCTTGTCTGGCAATTTATCAATTCGGCTTGTTCAACTACCGGCCTCAATTCACCCGCCGCATGAAATAAAAACTAATGAGTGTCACCAGGATTAACGGTATTGATGCACTCAAAAAAGGCGTTACATTCATCGCCAATCCCAAATGATTTACCGCCCTATTAATTACAAAATAGATGATTCCTATAACAACGGCAATGACGACTCGTTGACCCGCACCGCCACTTCGCGGTGTGGTAGCAAACACGATTGGCATGGCAATTAATAACATCGCCAGACAAGTTAACGGGGTAAATATTTTTATCCAGAATGACAATAAATATTCGGCATTATCAAGATTGTTTTCTTCAAGATAATCACTATAGGTCAGCAGTTCATAGGCCGACATGTCTTTCGATTCCAGTTCCAGCACAGAAAACAGCTCTAACAGAAGAAGTTTTTTTAATTTCATCTGTTTTTTAAATGTCGTTTCTACACCCGATGTTGAAATATCTGATCGTTTAATGCCTTTTAACAACCATTCTCCGTCTACATATTTTGCATGACGCGCATAGATTATTGAGCTCAATTGTCGGTTATCATCGAGTTCATAAACCCGAATATGCCTTAGCTGATGATCTGGCATAATTCTTTTTACATTGATATAACGGTTACCGTCCCGCGCCCATATGTCACTCGAACCGCCGACAATAAGTTTTTTCTCGATAGCTTCCGCGCGATAAGTTTTAGCTGTTCGGGTTGCCGAAGGCACAATGTATTCACCGAGAAGCGCAACCAGAATTGCTATAAACAGCCCCGTCTGTAGTACCGAGCGTGTAATTCGCAATGGTGTAATGCCCGATGCACGCATGACAATCAATTCAGAATTTGCGGCTAACGCGCCTAACGATAAGATGCCACCCAGTAACAGGATTGAAGGAGAAAGCTCATATAAACGCTGAGGCAATCGCAATGCGACAAATACGACAGCTTGCCAAGCACCATAATCGCCAGTTCCTACATCACTTAACTGTGCGACGTAATCAACAAAAGCAAAAATAGAAACCATAATAAAACAGGCCAGTAAACAACCTGATATAACTGTTTTTGCTATATAGCGATCAAGAACCATTTAAGTCACCTGTCGCTTTATTGTTGTTCGCATTATTGCTGCCAACACCATAAAGGTAACCGCTACGTTTTAATATGACCAATGTAAAAACGATAGCAATAAGATGTACCCACCAGGTACCTACCCACACCGATACTTTTTCCTGAGCGATCCAGGTCTTGCCAACACCCAGTAGATTTGAATACAACAGGTAAATGATTAATGAAACAGCAAGTTTTGAGTAACGTCCACTACGGGGCTTTGTATGACTGAGTGGTAACGCCATAAAGGCGACAATTATCGTTGCCAGCGGCAAAGTGAATCGCCACTGTAATTCAGCCATCTCTTTTGGAACTGTTGAATGCCAAAGTTCAACGGTCGACTTAGTCTTCACACTGGTGCGTGGTGCCACACTCTTGGTGTCGATGTGTAAACCGTAATCCTGATACTTTATGATTTTAAAATTCGCGTCACCTGCATTGCCAATGTAATGAGTACCGCCGTGCATCATCATATAACGTCGGCCACTTTCATCATAATAGCTGCTGGTACTATCGGCCAGATCAACGTAATTAACTTTTTCACGGTGTTGCTGAAAAAATACATTACTAATCTGTGAGCCTGTTTTTCCACCAGATTCTTCGCCGGCTTCTAAAAACAATACACCGCCACCTTTACCGGCACGATTAAACTGCCCGACCAATAAGGTATCAAGCTCAGACTGGCTGCGAATTTCGGCATGAAGCAATGCACGCTGAAAAGCAATGACAGGCTGCACATAAGTCAATAAGAGTAATAACAGGAGTGTTGCCGGTACCGCGATCAACATCAATGGACGATACCACTGCATCGGGCCAATCCCTGCCGACATAATCGCTGCCATTTCGCTATCACTGTATAACCGGCCAAAGGCAAGCAAGATGCCCATCAACAGACTAAGTGGTATCAATATGACGCTGAACTCAAACAGACTGTTAATCAGGTAGGCTAAAAAAGCACTGACCGGGATAATACCTTGGGAAACCCATTTCAGTAAATGTACAACTTCGGTGCTGAGTACAATAATCAGTAAAACAAAATAAACAGCCAAACAGACTGTCAGCAGCTCTTTTGCAATATATTTATCAATTATTGTCAGTTTCATAGCTTGCGCTGAAAAGTAAATAATTTAGATTCAAGGCTCATTATGAGGCAAAGTTTAACCTGAAAAGTGCGGTAAACGGCAAAATAAATGAGAAAACTAAAAAATGCCTTAAAAAACGCACATAACTACTATCACCCACTGCTCAAATTGCATACAATCCCCCTATCCAATGCCACAGTGGCGTACTGAATCATATTTTACGGAGACCTCATGGAATATACAGTAAAGAGCGGAAACCCTGAAAAGCAGCGTATCGGTTGTGTTGTTATACCTGTTTACGCATCAAGGAAACTGTCGTCATCCGCTAAAATTATAGATAAAGCCAGTAACGGTTTTATCTCTAATCTGGTTCGACGTGGTGAAATAGAAGGTGATCTGGGCAATACACTGTTATTACACAATGTTGAAAATACATTATGTGATCGTGTTCTCCTCATTGGTTGCGGTAAAGAAAAAGACATCAATGTTAATACCTTCTACAAGATAAACTGCACTATGGTGAAAACACTGCAATCAAGCGGTGCCACCGAAATTGCCTCTTACCTTACCGAGGTGGTCGTTAAACGCAAAGACATCAGCTGGAAGATTCAGCACTCTATCGAAGCCATTGACGAATGCCTATATAAATTCAATCAACTAAAATCCGATAAAAAAGAAACCCGTCGTCCTTTAAGAAAATTCATATTCAGCGTCAGTGGCCGTGGGCAGCTAATGCAAGGTGAGCAAGCAGTTCGCCAGGGCATGGCCATCTCCGCAGGTATACATTTAGCAAAAGACCTTGGTAACTTGCCGGGCAATATGTGCACACCCACCTACCTTGCTAATCAGTCACTCAAATTAGCCAAGCAACACAGCAATGTTAAAACGACTGTACTCGAAGAAAAAGACATGGAAAAACTGGGCATGGGTTCTCTGTTATCCGTTTCCAAAGGCAGTCGTGAGCCCGCTAAGTTAATCACCATCGAATACAGCGCGGGTGACAAGAAACAGGCACCCATCGTTTTTGTTGGCAAAGGCGTCACCTTTGATTCGGGTGGCATCAGCCTGAAACCAGGTGCTGGCATGGACGAAATGAAATACGATATGTGTGGCGCTGCCAGCGTCATCGGTGTTCTTAGTGCTTGCGCAGATTTACAGCTGCCGATCAATGTTATTGGCGTCATCCCTACGGTTGAAAACATGCCTGACGGAATCGCCAGTCGCCCGGGTGACATCGTCACCAGTATGTCTGGTCAGACTATCGAAATATTAAATACCGATGCTGAAGGCCGCCTCATCTTATGTGACGCATTAACCTACGTTGAAAAATTCAACCCTGATGTGGTTATCGACATTGCGACGTTGACCGGTGCCTGCATCGTGGCATTAGGTGCACACCCTGCTGGATTACTCAGTAACCATAATCCACTGGCGAATGATTTATTATCTGCCGGCCAGACGAGCGGCGACCGCTGCTGGCAGTTGCCACTATGGGATGATTACCAGGATCAGTTAAAGAGCAATTTTGCAGACATGGCAAATATTGGTGGCAAAGGAGCGGGCACAATTACTGCAGCATGTTTCCTTTCCCGATTTACCAAAAAATATCACTGGGCGCATCTCGACATCGCTGGTGTCGCCTGGAAAAGTGGCGCACACAAAGGTGCCACAGGTCGACCGGTGGGACTACTTGCACAATATGTACTGGACAAAGTTCAGGCAGCTAAATAAATATACCTATAAAACAAGCCATGGCTGATTACGATCCTAAAAGTATCCCTATCCTCGATGACATTATCGATGAAGAAATAAAAGATGAAACCGGTGCCGGTGACGAACAAGCGGAGCTGGCTGCTGATGACAATCTGGACCTATTTCATGACGAACATGACGAAACTTCGCCTGTATCATTTGAAGATGAAACTGATGCGCCAGATGAGCCGGTTTTTAATGAGGCCGTTTTTAATGAGACCGTTAATGAGGCAGTTTTAGATGAGCAGCCGTCGAATCAATCTATTTCACCGCCGTCCGAAATCATCGAATCAGCACTAATCGACTATAGAACTGAAGAAGAAACCGCTCCCATCGTCGCAGATACCGAAGATGAGCTTCCAAAAAAGTTGCCAAAAGAACTGATCGTTTCACAAAAGACGAACAGCGAACCGGAAGCAAAAATTTCACTGCAGCATCAGGTTTTGCTGGAGCCGGTCGTTAATGAGATTGTAAAACAGCTGATACCCGACCTGGAGCAGCAACTACGCTACCTCGTCAAACAGGCGTTGGCTGACAGACTGCCCGAAGAGCTGATTAAACAATTAAACACAAATGATGGCACTGAGAAAAACACTGAAACCTAGACCATCAACTGAATACTAGCTACAACCAAAATCTAACTTTTAATTTCAGCCTGATAGCGGCATGTTGTATAATTCTGAGCTTTAGAACAAGCCTCCTTATGCCCATCCGACTAAATACAGGCCAACTGAGTCCCTAATGGAAAAAACCTACAACCCTGAAGCCATTGAAAATAAATGGTACGAAACCTGGGAAGAAAACGGCTATTTTAATGCTGACCAGACAATAGAAGGTGCAGACCCTGACGCTGAACGCGATAATTTCTGCATCATGATTCCGCCACCGAATGTCACCGGTCGTTTACACATGGGGCACGCTTTCCAGGACACCATTATGGATGCGATGATTAGATACCATCGCATGAAAGGCGAAAACACTTTATGGCAGGTAGGAACCGACCATGCAGGCATCGCAACACAGATGGTTGTTGAGCGCCTGATTAACGCCGAAGGTAAAACACGCCACGATTATGGCCGTGAAAAATTCACCGAGAAAATCTGGGAATGGAAGGAAGAGTCCGGTAACACGATTACTAAACAGTTACGCCGTATGGGCGCATCACTGGATTGGTCACGCGAGCGGTTTACCATGGACGAAGGTATGTCTGCCGCTGTTACCGAAGTTTTTGTACGGTTGCACGAAGAAGGTTTAATCTATCGTGGCAAACGATTAGTGAACTGGGATCCGGTTCTACATACCGCGGTTTCTGATCTGGAAGTATTATCAAAAGAAGAAAATGGCCACATGTGGCACATGCGCTATCCACGCAGTAATGGTGTAGGTCATATCGTTGTCGCCACCACTCGCCCGGAAACCTTATTAGGTGACTGTGCAGTAGCGGTTCACCCTAACGATGAACGCTATTCTTACCTGTTAGGCGAGTTCCTTGAGTTGCCGCTTACCGGCAGAAAGATTCCCGTTATCGCCGATGAACATGTTGACCCTGAATTTGGTACCGGCTGCGTAAAGATTACACCTGCCCATGACTTTAATGACTACGAAGTCTGGACTCGCCACAAAGATATTTCCGATGTTCGTGATCTTCCTTATGGTGGCTTAATCAATATTTTTGATTTTGATGCCGCCATTCGAAATAATGACGATGACATCCACAATGTCATTCCAGAAAAATACATTGGCATGGATCGTTATGCAGCCCGTAAAGCTATCGTTGCCGACCTTGAAGCCGCAGGTCTACTGGAAAAAGTTGATGACCACAAACTTATGGTGCCGCGTGGTGATCGTTCAAATGCCGTCATCGAGCCTTACCTGACAGACCAGTGGTACGTAAAGGTTGAACCGTTAGCGAAGCCCGCCATCAAAGCCGTAGAAAATGGTGACATAAAATTTGTGCCGGACAACTGGAAAAACACTTACTTCGAATGGATGAACAATATCGAAGACTGGTGCATCTCACGTCAGATTTGGTGGGGTCACAGAATTCCAGCGTGGTATGACGACAAAGGTAATGTTTATGTCGGTTATGATGTCGACGATGTCCGCAAGAAAAATAAATTACCGGATGATTTCCCACTACGACAAGATGATGATGTTCTAGACACCTGGTTCTCTTCAGCATTGTGGCCATTTTCAACCTTAGGCTGGCCGGAAAAAACACCTGAGCTTGATAAATACTACCCGACCAATACGCTGGTTACCGGATTCGATATTATTTTCTTCTGGGTGGCCCGCATGATTATGTTCGGCCTGAAGTTCATGGATGACGTTCCTTTTCGTGAAGTCTATGTACACGGTCTGGTACGCGATGGCGAAGGCCAGAAAATGTCAAAATCAAAAGGCAACGTGCTTGACCCTATCGATGTAATCGACGGTATTGATTTAGAAGCACTGGTCGAAAAACGTACTAGTGCAGTGATGCAACCGCACATGATAGAACGCATCGAAAAACTCACAAGAAAAAATCTGCCTGATGGTATTCAAGCATTTGGCACTGATGCCATGCGCTTCACCTTTGCTTCCCTAGCCACCACTGGTCGCGATGTGGTCTTCTCCCCTGCGCGCATCGAAGGTTACCGAAACTTCTGTAACAAGTTATGGAATGCAACACGTTACGTACTGATGCAGGCAGAAGGCAAAGACAACGGTCTATTAGAAAACGGTTCAGATAATCCCGATGTAGTTTATTCACTGGCTGACCGCTGGATTATCTCGAGACTGCAACGTGTTGAAGCACGCGTAGAACAGCACAGTGAAAGCTCACGCCTAGATTTAATCGCACACGACCTGTACGCCTTTGTCTGGGAAGATTACTGCGACTGGTACCTAGAGCTATCGAAACCTATTCTATTCAACGAGCAAACACCAGCGAACGAACAACGAGGTACACGCCGTACTCTGGTGCGCGTTCTAGAAACCATCCTTCGTTTGAACCACCCTATCATTCCGTTTATCACCGAAGAATGCTGGCAGTATGTTGCGCCTCTTGCCGGTAAAAAAGGCGATAGCATAATGATCCAGCCATACCCTGAATCAGATAGCAGCAAAATCGATGAAAAATCAGAAACCGATTTAGAGTGGGTAAAAACTTTTATTAGTGGTGTGCGTCGTATCCGCTCTGAAATGGACATTCCACCAGGAAAGCCATTATCACTATTGCTGCAGAATGCTACAGCCAACGATAAAACACTTTATAACGACAACCAGTCATTCATTGAAACACTGGCAAAAATTGAACAGAGCCAATGGTTAGCAGAGAACGATGAAGCCCCGGAGTCAGCTATAGCCTTAGTTGGTGAAATGAAAATACTAATTCCGCTTGCCGACCTCATCGATAAAGATGCAGAGCTTGCCCGACTGGAAAAAGAAATTGGCAAATTGCAGGTAAATGTCGACAAAACTACCGCCAAACTAGTCAATAAAAACTTTGTTGATAAAGCCCCTGCTGCAGTCGTTGAAAAAGAACGTGAACGTCTGGCGGAAATGACCAAATCAATAGAACAGTTTGAAGAGCAGGCTGAAAAGATTAAGAAGTTATAAATGCACGAACTGACTTCTGCTTTTGGCCATTAGCTGACCTCCAGAAAAAAATAAAATCAAAAGAATTTTCACCACAGAGGACACGGAGGTGAGTAGCTTTTAAAGTTTTTGACTTTGTCAGCTATGACTCAACAACCGAAGTAAAGCTAAATTTCTTGCAAACTATCCACCTATCAATGTATCCTCATACACCACATAACTTAGCGGTCTAAACTTCATGCCGACACCTGAAAAAAATGAACAGATACGACAACTGCATTCAAGCTTGATTATTGCGGTGGTGCAGACCATTCACAATCAGGAGTTAAAGCCGCATCTGGATCAGGTGTTGCAGCAGTCTGCACAAAACGGCTGGCAGGACCTGGTCAAGGTTATCAATAAAATAGTTGCTGGCAGCCGGGATCAGGCGCTGGTTAATGGCATGGATGAAGAAGATGCGGTAATTATTGATGGAATTTTGCGTGGTTTACAAGATCCTGAAACACTACCTAAAACTGAACAATCGGGCGATGCATCACAAGCTGCTCCTATGTTTGCCCGCTTGATCGATGAAGCGCGCCGCGGAAACCACAATTCACTTTCAATGCTGGGCTCTATGGCTGAACAGATGTCGACTGCCGGCGGTGATATGGCTAGCTTCAGCGCTATTATAAAAGACATGATCGATGGCGAACGTGATGTCGACAAACTCTGTACTCGTATGGGGCCACAAGGTGAATCACTAATCACCCAAATTTTGAGCGAACTTGCCAAGCTCGATTTACACTAGTCTTTTCTGCATCGAACAAACGTGAGCAATACAAAACAGACTGTTCCACAACAATCAGTAATCCAGCAGACAAAAAACTGGGTAGAAGAAATTGTGATTGGCTTAAACCTCTGCCCTTTTGCAACACAGCCGTTTCAGAACAACACCATTGACTATACCGTATGCAACGGCGACTCGATCGAACAGCATTTGCAACGACTGGCGGACTGTTTTAATCGACTGGACGAGTCAGCAAACATGGAAACCAGCCTGCTGATCTATCCTGACACTTTTCAATCATTCAACAGCTATCTGGATTTTCTTGATTACTCAAATAACTTACTGGATGATTTAAACTATACCGGCATTTACCAGATTGCTAGTTTTCACCCTGAATACCGCTTTGAAGGTAGCACCGAAGATGATGCCAGTAATTTCACCAACCGATCACCTTACCCGATGTTACATCTGATACGAGAAACAGATCTTGAAAAGGCGATAGCTAGTTATCCTAATATTGAACAGGTACCAGAGAACAATATTAAAAAATTACGGGGAATTGGTTATGAGAAGATGAAAAAAACTCTAAACAAGTTAATCGAATAAACAATTCGCGGAATGGAAAAAAAACCGCTCCTACAAATTCCACCTCACTGTAGGAGCGGTTTTTCTCATTCCGCGATAGCAGAATATTTAAATTACACCCCATAAAGGGACGGTAACCATGAGCATATTTACAACCATAGCAATAAGCATCGTAATAATATTGCATGTACTGTTTCTTGTTCTAGAAATGTTTCTATGGAACACCCCTTTTGGCAGAAAAACATTTGGACTAAAGGAAGATTACGCCAAACAATCTGCTCCACTTGCCGCAAATCAGGGTTTGTATAACGGTTTCCTCGCAGCAGGACTATTATGGGGACTAATCAGCACTGGTGGCTTTGACGCACTGGTATTTTTTCTCAGCTGTATTATCATTGCCGGCATATATGGCGCAATGACAGCCAAACGTTCGATATTATTTTTACAGGCAATGCCCGCCGCTATCGCGATGGCATTACTTGTCTTACAAATTTAAATGACTAATCACTCCCTTATTAAAAACCGGTAACGAATTATGAAATTTTTAACTAACCCTCTTATCGCTATTTTCGCCATTTTTTTACTCAGTGCGTGCTCGCCATCAAGTAACGATAGCGATAAAACAGGTGCTCAGGAATTATCACAAGTAAAGACAGAAGCCACTTCTGAACCTGCTTCAACGAAGGCTGATGATTTTCCATACATGTTTGAGAAAGTTGCAGAGAATACTTGGGTAATGCACGGTCCACGTGAGTTACCCAATCCTGAAAACAAAGGTTTCATGAACAATCCCGGCATTGTAAAAACCTCAGCTGGTCTGGTCATGATTGATCCAGGATCAACAGTTCATGTTGGCAATGATGTGCTTGCTGAGGTAAAAAATATAAGTGACCAGCCTATCGTTGCTGTATTTAACACACATGTACATGGTGATCACTGGTTAGGCAATCAATCGGTTAAAGCAGCCTACCCTGATGTGAAAATTTACGGCCACCAGGCGATGATTGATGGCATCGAAAACGGTGAAGGTGAAAACTGGATCAACACTATGAACACACTCACCGAAGGAGCCAGCCAGGGAACAGAGATAGTTGCGCCAGATAATGCGGTTGCCAACAGTGAAATCATTAAAATTGGTGACACACAATTTAAGATACACCACTACGGTATAGCCCATACAAAAACTGACATCATGATTGAAGTGATAGAAAACTCCGTAGTCTTTCTAGGTGACAATGTTTTAACACTGCGCATTCCACGAACATCAGACGGAACCTTCCAGGGAAATATTTCAACGATTGAAACCATTCTCAAAACCAATGCAAAAACATATGTGCCGGGGCATGGCCCTACTGGCGACAAAGCTATGGTAGAAGAATACATGAACTATTTATCACAGATTTATCAAGCCGCACAGAAAGCGTTTGAGGACGATCTAGATAGCAGTGACGTTCTTACTATCACGAAAGAAACAACTTCAGCATACAAAGACTGGCATGGTTACAATGATCTATTAGGCCCACAAGGTGCACAGGCTTATAGTGAAGTTGAAGAAGCGGAGTTTTAATTTAACTTCTGAGTTTGGCCATTAGCTGACCTCCAGAAAAAAATAAAATCAAAAGAATTTTCACCACAGAGGACACGGAGGTGAGTAGCTTTTAAAGTTTTTGACTTTGTCAGCTATGACTCATAAACAAACTATCGTGCACCTGTTACATTTAATTATAAATACCATGTTCACGTGTAGATAAGAACTTAATCTCTGGCCATTTCTCGATAGTCATATCAAGATTAACCCGCGTCGGTGCGATGTAGGCCAAGTCACCCGCATGATCTAACGCCAGATTGCTCGTCTGC